>NZ_JBVVQS010000101.1:399964-690816 GCF_055811575.1 Mesorhizobium sp. WSM4815
CCTACCCACCCGTCTTGGGCCCTGTACCATTGCTCTTCTAGACTTCCGCCCCGCTGTTTCGGGTTTTCTTGGGTCGTCGGGGGGGGGGGGGGGCGGGCCCCCCCCCCCTCGACCCCGGGCCATATCATCAATTTCAACGCTGAAGGGGGACGGAGTGACTGCCGCCGCCATTCTTGAAATCCGCGACATCTCGAAATCGTTCGCCGCCATCAAAGCGCTGACCGGGGTCGATTTCACGCTGCAGCGCGGCGAAATTCATGCGCTGTGCGGCGAGAACGGTGCGGGAAAGTCCACGCTGATGAATATCATCGCCGGCATTGTGCAGCCCGACGAAGGCGCCATTCGTCTCGAAGGCAAGAACGTCACCATCACATCGCCATCCGCCGCGCAGCGGCTTGGCATAGGCCTCGTCCATCAGGAAATCGCGCTCTGCCAGGATGCCACGGTGGCCGAGAATATCCTCATGGCGGCCGTCAACAATCGGCGCGCGCCGCTGATGAATTTTCGCCGGCTCTACGCCGATGCGCAGAAGATAATGGACCTGCTGGCACCGATCCCGGTCGAGACGCCAGTCGCCGATCTTTCTATTTCCAACCAGCAACTTGTGGAAATCGCCAAGGCGCTGACGCTCGAATGCCGGGTGCTAATGCTCGACGAGCCGACGGCCGCGCTGACCGAGACCGAGGCGCAGCGCCTTTTCGCAATCGTCCGCGATCTCAAGGCGCGCGGAATTTCAATCATCTACATCAGCCATCGCATGGCGGAGATCTTCAGCCTGTGCGACCGCGTCACGGTGTTTCGTGACGGCAGATACGTAGCGACCGATTCCATCGCTTCGGTCACTCCCAATGATGTCGTGCGCAAGATGGTCGGGCGCGAAATCACGCAGCTCTATCCGCAAAAGCTCTCGCCTGAACGGCGTACGGACCGCCCTGTGCTGTCGGTCGAAAATCTCTCCTATCGACAGGGTTCCGCTGGCGTCGGTTTCACGCTTCGAGCAGGCGAAATTCTTGGCGTTGGCGGGTTGATTGGCGCCGGTCGCAGCGAGATGGTCCAAACCGTTTGCGGCTTGCGCCCGAAAGTGTCGGGATCAGTCGAACTCAATGGCGAGCCGGTCAGCATCAGGACCTACAGCGATGCGGTGCGCGCAGGCCTCGTCTACCTCTCGGAGGACCGCAAGGCGTCGGGCCTGTTCCTCGACCTGTCGGTTGCATCCAATATCTCCGCGCTCGACCTTCGGAAGCTGACCACGCCGCTTGGGCTGCTCGATCGCCGCGCCGAGGCAAAGCAAGCCACTGACCTGGTCGTGCGCCACGGTGTGCGCATGGGCGGCATCGAGACACAGGTGTCGACGCTCAGCGGTGGCAACCAGCAGAAAGTCGCCATCGCCAGGCTTCTGTCGGTCGGCCCCAAAGTGGTCATTCTGGACGAACCCACACGCGGGGTCGATGTCGGCGCCAAAGTGGAAATTCATCGCCTGCTGCGCGATCTCGCCGAGCGGGGCGTCGGCGTCATCGTGATTTCATCCGAGCTTCCGGAATTGATCGGACTGAGCGACCGGGTGCTTGTCATACACGAAGGTGCCATCGTCGGCGAACTGGGGGCTGACGAATTGACCGAAGAGGCAATCATGCTGCTGGCTTCGGGTCTCCGGCAGCAACGATCAAACGCAAGGCAGGTTCAGAATGTCGCTTAGACAGGCCGGAGGAATCCTCATGGACGCTGAAATCAAGGCGAGCGCCCCCGGGCTTGGCGGGCGCAACTGGCTGCGTCTTGGGTCGATGCGCGAGGCGGGGCTGATCGCTATCATGCTGGCGCTGTGCATCGCCATGACATTCGCTTCGCCGCATTTCCTGACTTGGGGAAATTTCCGCGCCATGCTGATGAGCTTCTCCATTGAAGGCATCGTCGTGGTCGGCATGACGATACTCCTCATTGTCGGCGGCATCGACCTTTCCGTCGGGTCGGTGGTCTGCTTCTCCATGGTCGTGTCAGGCGCTCTGTTCCTGATGGGTCTGGACCCGTGGACCGCGAGCCTCATCGGCATAGGCGCCAGCGCGCTGATCGGCGCGGTGATGGGCTTCTTCGTGACCGTTATCGGGCTCAATCACTTCATCACATCGCTGGCGGCGATGGTGATCGTGCGCGGTCTCTGCCTTGTCATCACCAAGGGAACCCCGCTGTCGCTGTTCACCCTGCCGCCCGGGTTCAAGGCGATCGGCCAGGGCAGCTTCGGCAATGTGCCTTATGTCATCGTCATCTTTGTTGTGGTCGTGGCCATATTCGATTTTCTGCTTCGGCGTGCCACGGCCTTCCGCAAGGTCTTTTATACCGGCAGCAACGAGAAGGCGGCCCAATTTTCAGGCATCAAGACCAAGCAGGTCAAATTCTGGGTCACGGTTCTCTGCTCCACCCTCGCGGGCTTTGCCGGCGTCATCTATATGTCACGCTTTGGCGCTGCGACCCCGACCTTCGGCGCTGGCATGGAGCTCAACATCATCGCCGCGGCGGTGATTGGCGGAGCATCGCTCAATGGCGGCTCGGGCACCATCTTCGGCGCCATACTGGGCATGGCGCTGCTCTCGGTCGTCACAAGCTCGCTGATCCTGCTCGACGTTTCCGTCTATTGGCAGGACATGATCAAGGGATGCATCCTGCTCGCGGCGGTATCGATCGACCACTTCCTGCACCGCAGGAAGTCCTGAGCAGCAGCGCGAGAGTTGAGCATCCATCATGTCACCACCCAATTCGCGGGACGACGTCACGATCGTCCGCCAGATGTATCAGGCGCTTGTGCTTCATTACATGGAAGCCAAGACGCAGGCGGAAATCGCCAAGGAGCTCGGCATCTCGCATGCGACCGTCAACCGCCTCATCAAACGCGGTCATCAACTCGGGCTTGTCGAGATCAAGATCAAGTCGCCGGTCGAGCAACTGATCGACATCGAGGCGCGACTTGTCGCGATCGGTGGACTCCAAAGGGCCGTCGTCGTCCCCTCCGTTTCGGACAATCCGCAGACTGCGCTTCAGCGTGTCGGTGAGGCCGCAGCCAGGCTGGTGCTCGAGACGATCAAGGACGGCGACACGATTTCCATCACCGGGGGCAAGGGGGTGAGTGCCGTCGTCGCCGGCCTCAAGCCGAGCCGCAGCTACGACGTCGAGGTTGTTCCCGCGACCGGCCTGGTCCAGGGCAAGCATTACACCGACGTCAATCATGTCGCGTCTCTGATGGCCGACAAGCTCGGCGGGCGCGCCTATCAGATTCACGCGCCGCTGTTTGCCGACAGCCCGGCCCAACGTGACATGCTGATGGGCGTCCGGGCCGTTTCGGACGTCTTCAACAAGGCGCGCGAAGCAACGCTTGCGGTCGTCGGCATCGGCTCCATCCTGGCCGACGATTCGAGCTACTACGATCTGCACCCATCCTCGAGCGCCGACCGGCTGGCCATCGAGCGCTCGGGCGCGGCGGGCGAGCTGCTCGCCCATCTCATAGACGGCGACGGCAAGCTCGCCGACTACAGCCTCAACCGCTCACTGGTCTCGCTGACGCTCGAGGAATTCGCGACCATTCCGCAGTCGATCGGGGTCGCAAGCGGCGCCAGCAAGGTGGTCCCGATCCTCAGTGCCATGCGCGGCTCTCACCTAGACACTCTCGTCACCGACGAAACCACCGGCTTGAAGATCCTCGAGCTCGCCGAAGGAAATGCAGCATGAATACTCGACAAATCACCCGCTCAATCGGCAAGTCCGGCGTTGTCGCTTCGGCGGTGGGACTCGGCACCTGGGCCATCGGCGGCTGGATGTGGGGTGGCACGGATGAAGCAGAATCGATCGCCGCCATCCAGGCGTCCTTCGATGCCGGCGTTTCGCTGATCGACACCGCGCCGGCTTACGGTCTTGGCCGCAGCGAAGAGATCGTCGGCAAGGCCATCAAGGGCCGGCGCGACCGCGCGGTCATCGCCAGCAAATGCGGCCTCAACTGGCATTCGAAAAAGGGCAACCACTTCTTCGATCAGGATGGAACGCCGGTGAACCGATATCTGGGCGCCGACGGCATCGCTTATGAAGTGGAACAGAGCCTGCGGCGGCTCGGCACCGACTATATCGATCTCTACATCACCCACTGGCAGGATCCGACGACACCCATTGCCGAAACAATGGAAGCGCTCGAACGCCTCAAATCCGCTGGCAAGATCCGCGCCATCGGCGCCAGCAATCTCAATGCTGCCGAGCTGCAGCAGTATGTCGCCGCTGGCCAGCTCGACGCGATCCAGGAAAGATATTCGATGCTGGATCGCGAGATCGAGCAGACATTGCTGCCGATCGCGCGCCAGCATCAAGTTGCAGCACTCAGTTACTCGTCGCTTGCACTCGGCCTGCTCTCGGGCGCCATCGATCCGGCGCGTGAGTTCAGCGGCGACGACCAGCGCAAGGACAATCCTCGATTCTCTCAGGCCAACCGGCGCAAGGTAGCCGCGCTGAAACATGCCCTGACCCCGGTCGCTGAGGTCCACCAGGCAAGCATGGCGCAGATCGTCATCGCCTGGACGCTGGCGCAACCCGGCATCACCTTCGCGTTGTGTGGAGCGCGAAACGCGACGCAGGCGCTCGACAACGCCAGGGCAGGGGAGATCTTGCTCAGCGCGGCGGAACTGGGGACGATCGATGCGGCGGTGGCCGGGCATCTCGTAGCGATAGACGCGTGATCGAAAGCGCGTCCTGAGATGAATCGCATCCAGACGATCGCCGGCTTGCGCGAGAACCCCGATGTTGACGTCCTCGTGATAGGCGGCGGCATCAACGGCATCAGCGTGTTTCGCGAGCTCGCTTTGCAGGGCGTCGATGTCCTGCTCGCTGAAAAGGGCGATTATTGTTGCGGCGCCAGCGCAGCCCTCTCGCGCATGGTTCATGGCGGCTTGCGCTACCTTGAAAACGGCGAGTTCAAGCTGGTCCGCGAATCACTGCTCGAACGCGATCGGCTATTGAAGAACGCGCCGCATTGCGTTGCGCCATTGCCAACCACAGTGCCTATCTTCGACCTTTTCTCAGGCATCGCAAATGGCGCATTCCGCTTCCTTGGGCTAAGCCGTCGTCCGGGTCGGCGCGGCGCATTGGTCATCAAGACCGGCCTGGCGATGTATGACTTCTTCACCGCCGCACGGCGTATCGTCCCGACGCACAAGTTCAGGAGCCGTGCTGAAACACTCAAGGTCTGGCCTGCAATCAATCCTGCTATCCGCAATTCGGCGACATACTATGACGCCTGGGTCAGCCACCCCGAGCGGCTGGGTACCGAGATGCTGCGCGACACCATGAACGAAAAGCCATCGGCTCGAGCGCTCAACTATGCACGCGTATCGCTCGGTGACGCGGGCCTTGCGCTTAACGACGGACTGTCTGGCGAAACAGTTGCCGTGAAGCCGCGGCTCGTCGTCAACGCCACAGGCGGCTGGATCGACCTGACCAATTCGGCTATCGGAGCCGTTGCGCCGAAATTTATGGGTGGCACTAAAGGATCGCATCTGATCGTCGACAGTCGCGAGCTTCACGACGCGCTCGACGGCCACATGATCTATTACGAGAACGAGGACGGCCGGATCTGCATCCTGTTCCCCTATCTCGGCAATGTGCTGGTCGGCTCGACGGATATCCGTGCCGACGATCCCGACCAGGCGCGCTGCGAGGACGACGAGCGGCAATACATCCGGCAGTCCGTGTCCTTCGTGTTTCCCGGGATCGAGATCACTGATACCGACATCGTCTTTCAGTTCACCGGGGTGAGGCCGCTACCGATAAGCCGGGACAGTTTTACCGGGCGCATTCCCCGCGATCATTTCTGCGAGCTCATCGAGGGCGCCGGTATGGTGCCGCCGACGCTGTGCATGATCGGCGGGAAATGGACAACCTTCCGGTCGTTCGGCGAACTGGCAGCGGATATCGTGCTCGAGCGATTGTGCCGACAGCGCATCGTCGGCACCGAAAACATGCCGATCGGCGGCGGCCGGAATTTTCCCATGGCCCCCGAAAAATGGTGCGCAGAACGCGCGGCGGTGCATGGCCTGTCGCTTGCCCGCATGAGCAGCCTGTTCGAGCGCTACGGCACCGTGGCGGATGCCGTCGCCGCTTTTTTGGCAGCGGGACAGGACGAGCTCTTGCCTGGCAGCGACTACTCGGTCCGGGAGATCCAGTATCTCATCGCCAATGAATATGTCGAGCAGTTGGAGGACCTGCTGCTCCGCCGCACGACAATTGCCATCACCGGTGCACTCTCTTGCGACCTTCTCGATGCGGTTCTCGATATTCTCGCAGTCGAAAAGAGCTGGGACGCTGCGCGCCGGGTATTCGAGCGCACCGATTTCCTCGCCCTGCTGCAGCGCCAGCACGGCGTCGATCTCGACCAGCTATCGCAAAAAGACCAAGGAAGGAGCGCCGAATGCGCATCAACAAGAAAGTCCGCATGAACCGGCTGTTCGGCGGGGCGCGCTGTCTCGACGTCGCAATCGACCATGGCGTATGCAACGAGCCGTCGTTCCTGGAAGGGCTGGAGGATATGGCCGGCGTCGTCGCCCAGCTGGTCGCCGCGGGGCCGGACGCCATTCAGATGAATTATGGCCAGGCCGATCTGCTGCAGTCCCTGCCTGGCAAGGACAAGCCGGCATTGGTCATGCGCATAGACATGGGTAATCCATACAACAAAACCCGCCATCGCTCGATCTGGGCCATCCTGCAGAACGAAGCCGAGCCGCTGATCGGCGCGCTGGAGATGGACGCGGCCTGCGTGGTCGTCAATCTGTTCATGCTGCCCGACGAGCCGGACCTGTTTCGGCAATGCGTCCACAACATTGCCAGGGTTCGCGCCGACTGTGAAAGATATGGCTTGCCGCTGATGATCGAGCCGCTGGCAATGCTGCCCAATTCAGAGCGCGGAGGCTACATGGTCGACGGCGACCCCGAAAAGATCGTCACCCTGACCCGGCTCGCCAGCGAGATGGGCGCCGACATCATCAAGGCGGATCCGACGACCGATCCGAACGACTTCCACCGGGTGGTGGCTGCGGCACGCTGTCCTGTCCTTGTGCGCGGTGGGGGCAGGGCGGATTTGCGCGCCGTCTTCGACAAGTCGGCGGCGCTGATGGCACAAGGCGCGGCAGGCATGGTCTATGGCCGCAACATATACCAGCATTCCAACCCTCGTGCCGTCGTGAGAGGATTGATGGCGATCATCCATGAGAATGCCGACGGCGCGGCGGCCTGGGAGCTCTACCAGCAAGAATAATCTTTGCAGCTTGGGAGGAGCTTCAATGCAGCGATACATTCTTGGCCTTGATGCGGGCAACACCGTCATCAAGGCCATCATCTTCGACACCGCCGGTCGCGAACTCGCACTTGCCGCTCGCGACGGCCGTTCCTGCATGCCAGAGCCCGGCCATGTCGAGCGGGACCTCGGCGAATTGTGGCGCAACGCCGTCGAGGTCATCCGCCAGTGCCTCGACCAGTCGGGCATCGACCCCCGCGACATCGCGGTGATCGGCTGCGCCGGCCACGGCAACGGGCTCTATGCGCTGGACCGCGGCGGCGACCCGCTGCTCGGCATCCAGTCGCTCGACACGCGCGGCGTCGGCATCGTCAGCGAATGGGCGGCCGCAGGCGTTGGCGACCGGACCTATGTCCACTGCCTGCAACGGCCCTGGGCGGCGCAGACGCCGACTCTGCTGGCGTGGCTCAAGCGCCATGATCCGGCACTTTTTGCCAAAATAGGCACCGTCTTCCTGTGCAAGGATTTTATCGTCAACCGCCTCACCGGCACGCGCTCGACCGAGACCTCGGATATGTCGGGCTGCGGGCTTTTGCACATGCCCGGCCGACGCTACGAGCCTGAGTTGCTGGCCGCCTATGGTCTCGACGATTGCATGGAACTGCTGCCGAACGTGCTGGAAGCCTCCGCCATCGCCGGCCATGTCACGCGCGATGTCGCCGCTGCCACCGGCCTTCTTGCGGGCACGCCTGTGGTGGCGGGCCTGTTCGACGTCGTCGCCAGCGCCATCGGTTCGGGCGTCACCAGCACCGGCGCCGCCTCGATCATTGCCGGCACCTGGAGCATCAACCAGGTTATCACCCAGGAGCCGATCCGCGATCCGTCTATCTTCATGCTGTCGACCTTCGATCCGCTGCGCTATCTCGCCATCGAATCGAGCGCCACTTCGGCCGCAAATCTCGAGTGGATCGTGCGTGAGTTCTTCGAGCATGCGCCGCCGGCAGGCGCATCGCCATTCGAGATCTGCAGCGAGCTTGTTGCTTCCGTCGATCCCGCGGGAGACATGCCGATCTACCACCCATTCCTTTACGGCTCGCAGCAGAATGGCAAGGCGCGTGCCGGTCTCTACGGCATCGCCGGCTGGCACACGCGGGCTCATATGCTGCGCGCACTGTTCGAGGGCGTCGTCTTCGAGCACCGGCGCCATGTCGAGACGTTGCGTCGAGCGGGAGCCGTTGTCAGCCAGGCGGTTCTTTCGGGCGGCGGCTCGCGCAGCGCCGTTTGGCCGCAGATATTCGCAGATGTGCTGGACGTGCCGGTGACCGTGGCGCGCAGCCGTGAGACAGGTGCGCTGGGAGCTGCGATTGCAGCCGGGACAGGCGTCGGCTTATTTGCCGACTTCTCTGCGGGCGCCGCCGCTATGACCGCGCCCGACCGATTCTACCAGCCCAATTGCGCGATCGCACCGGTCTATGAGCGGCGCTATCGTCTCTATGGTGAGATCAACAAGGCCATGGGTCCGCTATGGGACAGGATGGCAAGCGAACGGACGTCCAATTGACACAGACCGCTGCCGATTTTGGACAGTACGACTTCATCATCGTCGGCGCGGGTTCAGCCGGCTGCGTGCTGGCCAACAGACTGTCGGCCAATCCAGGCATGCGCGTGCTGCTTCTGGAAGCCGGCGGCAGCGATCGCTATCACTGGGTCAGCATTCCCATCGGCTATCTCTACTGCATGGGCAACCCGCGCACCGATTGGCTGATGAAGACCGAGCCGGAGCCCGGGCTGAACGGTCGTGCGCTCAACTATCCGCGCGGCAAGCTTCTGGGCGGCTGCTCGTCGATCAACGGCATGATCTACATGCGTGGCCAGGCGGCCGACTATGATGGTTGGCGGCAAGCCGGGAATCTCGGTTGGGGCTGGGATGACGTGCTTCCGTATTTCCGCAAGTCCGAGGACCATTTTGGTGGCGCCAACGACCTTCACGGCGCCGGTGGCGAATGGCGCGTCGAGCGCCAGCGCCTGTCGTGGCCAATCCTGGATGCCTTCCGCGATGCTGCCGAGGAACTCGGCATCCCCCGGACCGAGGATTTCAACGGCGGGACCAACGAAGGGTCGGGCTATTTCGAGGTCAACCAGAGGAAAGGCGTGCGCTGGAATACCTCTAAGGCGTTCCTGCGCAGCGCGCTGCGACGGCCGAATTTGCGCGTCGTCACCGGCGCCGAGACCGAGATGCTGGATTTCGACGGAGCTTGCGTTACCGGCGTTGTCTTTCGCATGGGCGGCCAACTGCATCGTGCGCGGGCAGGCGAGACGATCCTTGCCGCCGGCGCGATCAATTCGCCGAAGCTGCTCGAGCTTTCCGGCGTCGGCCGACCTGCCGTGCTTGGCGCAGCAGGAATCCCGGTTCGCCACGCGCTGGAAGGCGTCGGCGAGAACTTGCAGGATCATCTGCAGATCCGCACAGTCTTCAAGGTCGCCAACGCCTCGACGCTAAACCAGCGCTACCACAATCTGTTCAGCCGCGCGGCCATGGGCGTCGAATACGCTATCCGTCGCAGCGGACCGCTGTCGATGGCGCCGAGCCAGCTTGGCATCTTCGCCAGAAGCGACCCACGCCTGGAGACGCCCGATCTCGAATACCATGTCCAACCGTTGAGCACTGACCGGCTGGGCGAGCCGCTGCATCGTTTCCCCGCGGTCACGGTTTCGGTCTGCAATCTCAGACCGGAAAGCCGCGGCACCGTCCACATGGAGGCGTCCGATCCGCAGGCGGCTCCGAAGATCCGGCCGAACTATTTGTCTACCAGGGGGGACAGGACCGTGGCTGTGGCATCGCTCCGCCACGTCCGCCGCTTGATGAAGGCGCGCGCCATTGCCCGTTACGCGCCTGAGGAAATGCTGCCCGGCGCACATTATGAAAGCGACGAAGAACTCGTCCGCAAGGCCGGCGATATCGGCACCACGATTTTCCACCCGGTCGGCACCTGCAAGATGGGCGCAGGCTCGACGGCAGTGGTCGACGGCCGGCTGCGGGTGCACGGCATTTCTGGCCTGCGCGTCGTCGACGCTTCGATCATGCCGACGATCGTTTCCGGCAACACCAACTCTCCCGTGGTCATGATCGCGGAGAAGGCATCGGCAATGATCCTGCAGGACGCCAACCAGAAGAAATAATCCTCGGTGGCGCATCTGAGCTGACGCAGACCGGCAGCCATTGCCTGTCGTGCCGCGCCCGCTCCATGCAGCGCCGAGTCGTTTACTGCGGCTTTGTCGCGCAGATCGCGAAGCGGTGTTGAGTGGCGCGTTCGAGCGCCTTGGGCCAACTCATCCGTCGAGCCTGGGCGCGATGGATCGCGCCCAGTTTCCAGTCCACGACCGGCTGCTCGAACCCGGCTTCGGCCAGCAAGCGAACTATCTCTTCCGCCCGTGCGCCGCCTGAGAAATAGACACGGGCAAGAATGTTCTGGTGACGTCTGGCCATGGTGGCGCCGTCATCGTCCGAGACCTGGGACTTGCCGGCCGTGAGCTTCTCCCAAAGTTCCCGCATACGCGTCGCCCAGTTGCGGCTGACAAAATCGCCGTCGATGACCAGCAGCCTGCCACCGGGCTTCAGCAGCGAGAACCATTCGGCAAAGGCCGCCTTCGGATCCAGCAGCGTCCAGACCAGGTGACGGGTGACGATGACATCGTAGCTCGCCCTGTCCTCGAGCGTGCGTTCTGCATCCCTCACGATGAAGCGGATATCGGCGCCGCGTTTTTGTGCCTTGGCGCGCGCCTTGGCAAGCATGGCTTCCGACCAGTCGAGGCCTGTCACCACAAAGCCCAGATCGTGCATCAGATGCGAAATGACGCCAGTCCCGCAGGCGACATCCAGAGACGCCCGTCCGGCGCCTGGCCCAAGGTGTGTGGTTAAGAGCGCGTGCCAGGCGGCACGCTCCTGCTCGGAAAAAATCTCGTGGCCGACCTGCAGGTCGAATGTCTCGGCTCGGTCGGACCAATAGTCCCGAATCTCGTCGCGCAGCGAATAGTTTGCGTGAGCCCTCATTGCCCGAAACGCACTCCCCAAAGCGGCTACATTGGAATTGCTCTAAAAGAAAATTCTTGATTATACAATTCATGTTTCATAAGCGGGGCCGGCAACTGAATTGCGAGAGCCCAATGATTTTGAGATCGATATTTGCGGCCGCGGTCGCGCTCGCGGCCTTGATGCCGCTTACCCCAGGCGCGCGCGCCGAGACCGTCACTGACATTGCCGGCCGCAAGGTCGAGGTGAAGACGCCGGTCGAGAAGGTCATCCTCGGCGAAGGCCGGCAGATCTACCTGATCGCCGCGCTCGATTCCGACAACCCTTTCAAGCGCATCGTTGGCTGGCGCGAGGATTTCTCCCAGGCCGATCCGGACAATTACGCCGTCTATCTGGAAAAATTCCCGTCGATGGCGGCGATACCGACCTTCGGCGGTTTCAAGGACGGCACCTTCGACATCGAGCAGGCCATTGCACTTGACCCGGACGTGATGATCATGAACATCGAGTCCAAGCAGGCAACCGAGGACGCGCAATATATCGAGAAGCTCGCCGCCGTCGGCATTCCGGTGGTCTATGTCGATTTCCGCGAGCAACCCTTCACCAACACCGAGCCGAGCATGCGCCTGATCGGCAAGCTGCTTGGCCAAGAACAGCGGGCCGAGGCGTTCATCGCCTACCGCGCGGCCCAGATCGCGCGCGTCACCGATGTGATCGCAGAGAAGAACCCCAAGCGCCCGACCGTGTTCATCGATCGCGCCGGGGGCTATTCCGATGATTGCTGCATGAGCTTCGGCAACGACAATTTTGGCAAGTTCGTCGACATGGCCGGCGGGGCCAATATCGCGGCCGACCTGATCCCGGGCACGTTTGGCGCGCTCAATCCCGAACAGATCATCGCCAGCGATCCCGACCAGGTGATTGTGACGGGCGGCAATTGGGAGGCCTATGTGCCGGGCGGCAAATGGGTCGGCGTCGGTCCCGGCGCCGACGAAGCCGCGGCACTGAAGAAACTCAAGGGCCTGACCGAGCGGCCCGCGCTAACCGGCATCAAGGCGGTGGAGAACGGGCAGGTCCACGCCATCTGGCACCAGTTCTACAACAGCCCCTATCAGTTCGTCGCCATACAGCAGATGGCCAAATGGCTGCATCCCGACCTGTTCGCCGATCTCGACGCCGAGGCCACCTTCAAGGAGTTGCACGAGAAGTTCCTGCCGGTCGGGTACAGGCCTGGCCATTGGGTCTCGCTCTCCGATGAGCAGTGAACCGGCCGCACTGTCAGCCAAACAAGGGCGCGGGCTCTACCGCGCCCTTGTCCTGCGCAAGCAGCTGATCCTGGCGGGGCTCGCCCTGGCGCTGCTGCTGAGCCTCTGCATCGACCTCGCGCTCGGGCCCGCAAGCTATAGCCTCGACCAGGTGGTGCTCGCCCTGGTTTCTCCCGGCAGTGTGCCGCTTCAGGTGCGCGTCGTGTTGTGGGACATCCGGCTTCCCATCGCGCTCATGGCAGTGGTCGTCGGCGCAGCACTGTCGGTCGCCGGTGCGCAGATGCAGACAATCCTCAACAATCCGCTCGCCAGCCCGTTCACGCTCGGCATTTCGGCGGCAGCCAGCTTTGGCGCAGCCCTCGCGCTCGCCTTCGGCGTCGCGCTGATCCCGGCCGCGATCGAATATATCGTGCCGCTGAACGCCTTCGTGGTGGCGATGCTGACCGCGCTCGTCATCCATCTTCTGAGCCTCAAGCGCGGCGTGACGGTCGAAACCATCGTGCTTCTCGGCATCGCGCTCGTATTCACCTTCAATGCGCTGCTGTCGCTCGTCCAGTATCTTTCCTCCGAGCAGGCGCTCGCCGCGGTCGTGTTCTGGACGATGGGAAGCCTCACCAAAGCCACCTGGCCCAAGCTCATCATCACCAGCCTCATCCTTCTCGCAACACTTCCGATATTCGTGCGCCGCGCCTGGGCGCTGACGGCGCTGCGGCTAGGCGAAGACAAGGCCGCGAGCTTTGGCGTCAAGGTCGCACGCCTCAGGCTCGAAACCATGATGATGGTGAGCCTCCTCGCTGCCATTCCCGTCGCCTTCGTCGGCACGATCGGCTTCATCGGGCTTGTCGGTCCGCACATCGCCCGCATGCTGATCGGAGAAGATCAGCGCTTCTTCCTGCCCGCCTCGGCGCTTTCGGGGGCGCTCATCCTTTCGGCGAGTTCGGTTGCCAGCAAGTCGCTCGTTCCAGGCACGATCTTCCCGATCGGCATCGTCACCTCGCTTATCGGCATTCCCTTCTTCATCTCGCTGATCCTCTCGAATGTGAGGCGCTCATGGTAACGATCAGGCTCGATGGTCTCGGAGCCTTCCACGGGGCGCGGCTCGTCCTTTCGGATGTTTCAACTCCCCTTTTCCGGGGTGGCGAGGTTGTCGCCGTGATCGGACCCAACGCAGCGGGCAAGTCGACGCTGTTCAAGCGCATCGCAGGACTTCTGAAGGGCCCGGGACGCGTCTGCCTCGAGGGCGCGGTGAAGGGGCCGGACGGCATCTGCTATATGCCGCAGGATACGGCAGCCAACGCGGTGCTGACCGTCTATGAATCGATTCTGCTCGCCCGCAAGCAGGGCTCGGCATGGTCGGTCAGCGACGGCGACCTCGCACTCATAGACGGCATCCTGGCCGCGCTCAGCATCTCGGATCTTGCCTTTCGCAACGTCGGAGAATTGAGCGGCGGGCAAAGGCAGGTGGTAAGCATCGCCCAGACCCTGGCTCGCGAACCTGAAATCCTGCTGATGGACGAGCCGACGTCCGCGCTTGACCTGCACCGGCAGGTAGAGGTGCTGACCTTCATGCGCGGGCTTGCGCGCAAGCACGGGATCGCAGTGCTGATCGCAATTCACGATCTCAATCAGGCCCTACGCTTCGCCGACAAATGCATCGTTATTGCCGAGGGCCGGATGGTCGCCTGCGGCACGCCGGAAGAGGTTGTCACCCCGGCGCTATTGCGTGATGTGTACCGCGTCGAGGCGAGAATCGAGCGCTGCTCGCGGGGTATTAGTCATGTCATGGTGGACGGCGTCGCCGCCGAAACGGCAGCGACTGCATCGATAGCAGCTTAGGCATCTGCGGTTGAAAGCCAAAAGCCTGGAAAATAGATCAAAATTCTAGCGTAAATAATTGAATTAAAACATTTTCCGACGCCAAGGCGGTTGCTTTGGCGACGAATGGAAGCGTTCGCTTTCGACCGCTGCACGTCCCTCGACGAGCTGCTGTTCTACGAGACATCTTGGGTAGACAGAGGTCGTGAAAACGCGCGATAAGGTTAGCCTGCGCTAGATTCAGAGATGGCCGGGGCACCAGATGATGGCACGCCGAATGTGCAACGCAATGCTTGGCTTCGCGGCGCTTGCCATAACCGCGTGCCAATCGGCGCCTGAAACGCCGCGACCCACTGTCGAACCTGCGTTAAGACCTGGACCCATTCCTGCCCAAACCGCCTCGGATCCTGCCGCTGTTCCTTCCGGCTCGGCAATTATTGATCAATCCGTGGCGGTCACTCCCCCTGCCAAGACCGTCCCGACAAAATATGCTGCTTTTTCGGGTCTATGGGCCGGACGATTGGAGGGGATGTATGACGCCAAACTTGCTGTTCAGACGATTTCTTCCAATGGCAAGGTGACGGTCACCTATGCGTGGGGAACTCTGGGCGACAACCATCCGGGAGAGGCCGCCGGCACTGGAAAAATCGTGGGGACTACGTTGAAGCTTGAGCGCCTGCCGAGTGGCGCAGACGTCAGTTTTGTCATGCGGCCCGACAGAACCCTGGCGGGAACCGTCAGGCTTGCCGGCCAGACCTACACGGGCGCGTTCCTCAAGCAATGATCGAAGACATGCTTGGAAGGCTATGTTGCTGTTGCCAGATCAGCCCGCGTCTTTCTTCCAGAGCGCCGACTCCTGATCGAGAGATGACCGCGGGCGATTGGGTTTGTTCGACGCGCGCTTGGTCGCCAGTCTAGCCGCTGTTTGCGCTGACCGCGTCACCAAGCACCTTTGTGCGGGGCTGTATGCGCGCGGCGGCAGGCGCGAACACCGAAATTGCCTTCGGGTGGACCTTGAAATGCGCCGGGGTCGAGGTGACGATCTCACCGTCAGTGTTCACCGGCATCGGCCTTTTCGTCTCGATGTCGAACTCGACGCATCTGGCTGTGCGAACCTCGCTCCAGGCGCCGTGCGTGCCGGAGCGGAACGAGCGCAACAAGAGCGCCATCTTCCAGAGATTCGTCATTTCCAGGCTGTACAGGTCGAGATGGCCGTCATCGATCTCCGCCGTCTCCTCGACGACGTTGCCGCCGCCATAGTGGCGGCCGTTGCCGACCGCTATCTGGTAGGTCTCGACTTCGGTCGTTGCGCCCTTTTCGGTAATCCTTGCTTCAAAGTGGCGGGCCTTGGTCAACACTTTCATGGCCGCCAGGGCATAGCCAAACCTGCCGAAACGCTTCTTCAGCGCCGGATCCAGCCCCTGGGCAAGATCGGTGCTGAGGCCGATGCTCGCGACGTTGAAGAAAGCGTGGCCATTGACGGTTCCGATATCGATCAGACGTCGTCCGCCCTCTACTATCACGTCGGCCGCCTTCCCAAGATCCAACGGTATTTCGAGGGTACGCGCCAGATCGTTCGCCGTCCCCATCGGAATGATGCCCATCGGCAGCCCGCTTTCCATGACCGCGACCGCCGCCGAGGACACCGAGCCATCGCCGCCGCACACGATCACAAGATCGGCCCTATGGCGAAGGCGCACGATGTCGCGTGCTAGCTCGGGCAGTGCCTCAAATGTCTCGACGCTGACGCGGAGCCCTCCGGCTTCCAGCCGCTCGACGACCGGTGCGAGAGATTCCTGCCCGCGTCGTGCCTTTGGATTGATGAGTAGAAGCGCGCGTCTAATGTCATTCATGCGGCGTAGATAGGGTGCGTGGCTGCGGATTACGACGTCGACAGGCGCGCCCCGGGGAAACAAGCCACAAAATCACGGCTTCGGCAGCCGCTTGTGGAGGTTGAAATTCGGTCCACATAATAATACCGAAAATGGGTACTACCAAGGTGCGGACATGACCAACACAGTCACAGCCAAAGGACAGGTGACCATCCCGAAGCCGGTCCGGGACCTGCTCGGAATCGTGCCGGGCAGCAAGGTTGATTTCCGCCGCACCGATGACGGCAATGTGGTGATTGTGCGTAGTGACAAGAAGCAGCCCGCGAGCCGCTTCGCGAAATTGCGCGGCCATGCCGGCAAGGGCCTCGACACCGACGCCATCCTGGCGCTGACGCGTGGCGACGCGTGACGCTGGTCGGCTCGATCCTGTAACGGACGATGCGAACTGGGCGGATTGGTCTTTCGACCGGCTTGAGGCGGCAAGCCTCAATGGGCCGTTGCTGATCAACGATGCGGTCTATGCCGAACTTGCCGTCCGCTATGACCGCACGCCGGTTTCTCGTCCGCTGCTTCGCGCGGCGTGTGCGTAGGCCCCGCGGCTTGGGTCTACGCCATCGTGGCGAAAAGAATTGCAACTCCACCGAGAATAATCCTAGTTCGACCGCGTTCTCCCCCAGGTAACAGCGCCCCTTGGTGACCGGAGAGACCACAATGGAAATTCTTGACTGCGAACGCATCGCGAAGGCCAAGCGGGCTTTCACGACCCGCCGAATTCCCACTGAGCGCATGCGGATGTTGCTTGCGCCTCCCGCCGAACCGAAGGCAGGCGACCTGGTGCTCGCGCGGATCGAGGCGCTCGGTCACCACAAGTCGGTCGAACTGCCCTCGGGACGCAAGGCGGCACTTGCCGCGACGGACGAAGTCGTCCTGGCCTACGGCAACCGCTACGCCCCTGATCAGTTCGAGGCGATCGTGCCGGCAGATCTCGGACCGTGCCATATGGTGGCGGCAGGCGGAGTGGCTTCGCGGGCGTTGGCATGGCACGACAAGACCATGTCTCCGACTGCGATCGTGCCGCTCGGCCTCGTCACCAACTCATGCGGCCGCGTTCTGAACGTTGCAGACTTTGCGGTCGCGCCGCAGCCGGCGCGGCTCACCCCGCCGACAATCGTTGTCTTCGGAACGTCGATGAATTCGGGCAAGACGACAACAGCTGCAAGCCTCGTGCGTGGTCTGACCAGGGCAGGTTTTGCAGTTGGTGCGGCAAAGGTGACCGGAACCGGAGCCGGCAATGATCTCTGGTCGATGATGGATGCCGGAGCATGCGCCGCTCTTGATTTTACTGATGCCGGCTTTGCCACGACCTATCTTGCCCCAATCGATGCCATCGTCGAGGGCGCGCAGCATTTGCTGCATTCTCTTGCCGCCACCGGGGCGGAGATCGCGGTTCTGGAGGTCGCGGATGGGCTATTCCAGTCCGAGACGGCCGCGCTGGCAAAGTCCCCTAAATTCCGCGAGCTGACCGGCGGCGTGCTGTTTGCCGCAGGCGATGCGATGGGGGCGGTGGCGGGCTGCGAAAGGCTGCGCGAGCTTGGATACGACGTGCTCGGGCTCAGCGGGCTCCTGACCTGCTCGCCGCTGGCGCGCCGGGAAGCAGGCGCTGCCAACGTCCCTGTCTATGGCGTCAAGGAACTCACCGATCCGGCGACCGCGGCAAGCATAGTCTCAGGGATATTGAACCCGCGCCTGATAGTGATCGCTGGAGGTGCACAATGCCTCTACCAGGAATCCTGATCGGCACGCGACTGGTCGCCCTTGCGGTTCTTGTCGCCATCGGCTTTGCCAAGGCCGCCACGTCGCTCGCTCTTGTCGCCATCGTCGGTGCGGCGGTTTCCGGGGAACCGCAGCCGCTCGGGCAGGGCAGGCTGATCGTGGCCAGCCTTTCGCTCGGCATCGCGCTCTTCTCACTCGGGGTGATGCAGCGCCGACAGGGGGCAGCATTTGCACTGGACTATGTGCGCGAGGTCCGCAGACTGCTGGTCGAGCAACTCTTCGCGTTGCCGCCTGGCGCCGGCCGGACCGGTCTCGGCCTGGTAATGACCCGCCTCGTCACCGACCTCTCCGCCATCAGATCCTGGCTGGCCGACGGCGTGGCTTCCCTCTTTGTTGGGGGTCCTTCCGTCGTTCTCATCGTGCTTGGCGCCTTCTGGCTTGCCCCAGGGGTTGCGCCGTTCCTGCTTTGCGGCGTTCTTGCCTGGTCGATCGTCTGTCTTGTTGCCCTGCCGTTTCTTCACCAGGCCATCCGCGAAAGCCGGCGCAGGCGGGGACGGCTTGCCGGCCGTCTCGGCGACATCGTTGCCGCCCGGGCGGCGTTTGCCCATTTCGGCAAAAGCGGAACGTCCACACGAAAGATCGACCGGATGTCGGAAGCGCTCAACATGTGGCTCGTTCGCCGGGCAGGGTGGTCGGGGGCTGCGCGCGCGTCCAGCGACTTCGTCATGCCCGTGATCGTCGTCATCCTCGTGGCCTATGCGTTTTCGGGCCGCCCGGCGATTCTCGTTGGCGATCTCAGCACGCTATTGCTCCTCGCCGGACTGACGGTTGGCCAGCTTTCCGACCTCGCTCGCGCCGCCGATTATCGGCTTGCCTATGTCGAGTCCCGCCGCCGGATTGCCTCCATCCTGGCAAGGCCGGTGCTTGCGGATCCTGTGAATCCAGTTCCCCTGCCGCGCTCGACGGCAGGCCGGCGGCTGCGCATCGAATTTCATTGCCGACACGGCACGCCGTCAAAAGTGCTGGAGGCCGCGCCCGGCGCGTCGATCCTGCTTGGCGGTGATACGCCTGAAGCACGCAGCGCGCTTTTTTCCAGCATCGCAGGTTTCGAGGAAAACAGCGGCCTGGCGATTTTCCTCGATGACATCCCCGTCAACAAGATTTCGCAACGCGACCGGCGCCGGGCAATCACCGTTTTGTCGCCGGCGATCCCGTTGGTGCGGGCAACAATGCTCGACAATATTGCCCTGGGAGCGTCCTCAGCGACCTCGCAAGAAGAGATAATCGCCACGGCCTCGCTGTGCGGCCTGGCAGTCGATGAACCTACAGACAGGCGACTGGAGCCTCCTCACGTCGGTGCAATGCAGGTCGCCCGGATCCGTGCCGCACGAGCGCTAGTCCGATCAGCGGCCGTGCTCCTAGTCGACGACCTCGATGTCTGCAAGGACCGGGACTTGCTTGCGGCCGTTCTTGCCCACGCGCGTGCCGCGCAAACGACAGTGATCGTCTCGTGCGAAGCAGCCACTGCGGGCATGGAATTCGATGATACCTGGCGTCTCGATTGCGAGTGCAACCCCTCCTGAATACCCCTGTCTAGGTCTATCGATCCACAATATGGATCGCATTTTCGCCGCAAGGCGCTTATACTGAGGCCGATTGCATGCCAAAAATCGGTTATGCGAAATAACAGGTCCATGATATAGACCTTGTACGAAATCTGGAACGAGCGGGAGGAGATCGCTTTGTTCCGATTTCGGCGTGAGCGTTTCAGGCAGGCGTTGTTGCCTGATCCGAGCGGAGGAGCTTGAAGCATGACAGCCGCCAGCAACAACACGATAATCGTCGATACGTCGGCCGAGGTGCTGGATGCGCGGCCAGGGTCGCGGCTGATGTGGCCGGTCGAGGCGGTGGCCTCGATACTGCTCGTCTTCGTCATCGGTCTGCTGCTCGCCGGCGTCATCTCGCGCTACGTGCTGGCGTTGCCGATCGTCTGGATCGATGAGGCCGCTTCCATCTCCTTTCTCTGGCTCGCCATGCTCGGCTCGGCGATCGCCATCGACCGCAACGAGCATCTGCGTCTTACCATCTTCCTCAACATGATCCCCGCGCGCGGCCGCGACTTCGTCAACGCCCTCGCTTTGCTCGTCGTGGCGACCGTGCTGCTTGCGCTGATCGTGCCGGCAAGCCAGTATGTACAGGAGGAGTGGTACGTCACCTCGGCGGCGCTCAACATTCCGATGAGCTTCCGCGCCTCGGCAATTGTCGCCGGGCTGGCATTGATGTCTGTCATCGCCGTGGGCCACGCGATCCGCGCAGCGACGCTCGCCAACCTGGCCGCCGCTGTCGCAGTCATTGCCGCACTGGCCGTGGTCGGCTGGCTGCTTTCGCCATTGTTCCTCACGCTCGGCTACGCCAACATCGTCATCTTTCTCGTCGGCGTGGTGGCGGTCTGCCTTCTGCTCGGTGTGCCGATCGCTTTCTGTTTCGGCGTCGGCACGATCGCCTTCATCGCCTTCAGCACGCACGTGCCGATGATCGTGCTTGTCGGCCGCATCGATGAGGGGATGTCGAGCCTCATCCTGCTGTCGGTGCCGATCTTCGTCCTGCTCGGCTGTGTGCTCGACGCGACAGGCATGGGCAAGGCGATCGTCGAGTTCATGGCGTCGCTGCTCGGCCATGTGAAGGCCGGCATGTCCTACGTGCTGCTGGGCTCGATGTTCCTCGTCTCGGGCATTTCCGGTTCGAAGGTTTCCGACATGGCGACCGTCGCTCCGGCACTTTTCCCAGAAATGAAGCGGCGCGGCCACAAGCCCAGGGAGATGATCGCGTTGCTCGCAACCGGCGCTGCGATGGCCGATACGGTGCCGCCATCGATCGTGCTGATTGTGCTCGGCTCGGTCGCCGGCGTTTCGATCGCTGCGCTTTTCACCAGCGGCTTCGTCATCGCGGTGGTTCTGTTGCTCGTCCTTGCGGTGCTCGCACGTTGGAAGGCTTCGGGCGAAAACATGGAAGGCGTCCATCGCGCTCCGTTCTCGCTCGTCTGGAAGACGCTGCTCGTCTCCGCCCCCGCACTGGTGCTTCCCTTCCTGATCCGCGGCGCCGTCGGCGGCGGCGTCGCCACCGCCACCGAGGTTTCCACAATCGCCGTGCTCTATGCGCTGGTCATCGGCGCGTTGTTTTATGGCGGCATCGGCGCGAAGAAATTCTACGCCATGCTGGTCGAGACGGCGGCGCTGTCCGGCGTCATCCTGCTCATTCTCGGCACCGCCTCGGCAATGGCCTGGGCGCTGACGCAAACCGGCTTCGCCAACCAACTGGCCATCTACATGACTGACCTGCCCGGAGGCTGGTTCTCCTTCATGCTCGTCACCATCGCCGTCTTCATGGTTCTCGGCTGCGTTCTTGAAGGCCTGCCAGCGATCGTTCTGATGGCGCCGATCATGTTTCCAATCGCCGCTCGGCTGGGCATCAACGACGTGCACTATTCTATGGTCGTCGTGACGGCGATGAACATCGGGCTCATGGCGCCGCCTATCGGCATCGGCTTCTACATCGCCTGCAAGATCGGCGACGTCTCGCCCGACGAGGCCATGAGCGCCATCTGGCCCTACCTCGGTGCGTTGCTTGCCGGCCTGTTGCTGATCGCTGCCATCCCGGCGCTGTCGGTAGCCTATCTCTAGCCACTCGGATTCAACCAGGAGGAAACACGATGACCATCACCCGCCGCAGCTTGATGATTGGCGCAGCCGCATCCATCCCGCTCGTGAGCACCATCCGCTACGCCGGGGCGCAGGCGGCGGAGTTCAACTACAAATACGCCAACAACCTGCCGCTCACCCACCCGATGAACCTGCGCGCGCAGGAAGCCGTCGAGAAAATCCGCGAGGAGACCGGCGGCCGCGTCGCCATCCAGATATTCCCCAGCAACCAGCTCGGCGCCGACACCGACATGCTGAGCCAGGTTCGCTCGGGCGGCGTCGAATTCTTCACGCTGTCGCCGCTGATCCTTTCCACGCTCGTCGCCAATGCCTCGATCAGCGGCATCGGGTTTGCCTTCTCGGACTACGACGCGGTGTGGGCGGCGATGGATGGCGACCTCGGAAAATATGTGCGCGGCGAGATCGAGAAATCGAACCTGGTCGTCATGGAGAAGATCTGGGACAACGGCTTCCGCCAGATCACCAGTTCCGTCGGCCCGATCGAGACGCCCGCGAACCTCGAAGGCTTCAAGATTCGCGTCCCGGTCAGCCCGCTCTGGACCTCGATGTTCACCGCCTTCAAGTCGGCGCCGGCCAGCATCAACTTCGCCGAAGTGTATTCGGCGCTGCAGACGAAGATTGTCGACGGGCAGGAAAACCCGCTCGCCATCATCTCGACGGCCAAGCTCTACGAGGTGCAGCAGTTCTGCTCGGTCACCAACCACATGTGGGACGGCTTCTGGTTCCTCGCCAACAAGCGGGCCTGGGAGGCGATGCCGCAGGACATGCGCGAGATCGTCGCCAGGAACCTCAACGAGGCCGGCGTGAAGGAGCGCGAGGACGTCGCCAAGCTCAATGCCACGCTTGAGCAGGAGCTCGCCGCCAAGGGCATGAAGATCAACCATCCGGATGCGGCCCCGTTCCGGCAGACGCTGAAGGACGCCGGCTTCTACGCCGAGTGGAAGGGCAAGTACGGCGACGAAGCCTGGACCATCCTGGAAAAGGCTGTTGGCGCCAGCCTGACCTGAGGGCGGGCGGCTCCCGGGCGGGCAGGCCATGTGGCTCCGCCCGATAACAGCCACGGCTTTTTGAAGGAATTCGATGGTGGTCGACCGGCTCAGGGGAAAATCCGCAATTGTCTTCGGCGCAGGGTCGTCCGGACCCGGCTGGGGCAACGGCAAGGCGGCGGCGGTCGCCTTCGCGCGCGAAGGTGCGCGCGTCGCCTGCGTCGATCTCGCTGCGGCGGCCGCCGCCGAAACCGCTGATATCATCCGCGACGAAGGCAACCAGGCGATCGCGTTGTCAGCCGACGTGACCAGTCTGGCCTCAGTCGAGCTGGCAGCAGCGGCGGCAATGGAGGCGTTCGGCGCCATCGACGTCCTGCACAACAATGTCGGCGTGACCCATATGGGCGGTCCCATTGAACTCGATGAGGACGCGTTCCAGGCCGCCCTCGACCTCAATATCGGACCGGTCTACCGCACCGCCAAGGCGGTGTTGCCGCATATGCTCAAGGGCGGCGGCGGTGCAATCGTCAATATCTCGTCGCTCGCCGCGATACGCTACGTCGGCTATCCCTATTTCGCCTATTATGCGGCCAAGGCCGCGGTGAACCAGGCCACAGTGGCGCTGGCCATGCAATATGCCCGGCAAGGTATTCGCGCCAACTGCATCATGCCGGGCCTGATCGACACGCCGATGATCTACAAGCAGATTTCCGGCCAGTATGGTTCGGCCGACGAGATGGTGGCCGCCCGCAACGCCATGGTGCCGATGGGGCGGATGGGAACAGCGTGGGACGTCGCTGCGGCGGCCGTGTTTCTTGCCTCCGAGGAGGCGCGCTTCGTCACCGGCGTTTGCCTGCCTGTCGATGGCGGCCAAAGCTGCGCCGTCTGCGAGCTCCGCTGACCATGGACATCGCGCCGCCCCCGGAACGCGATCAGACCGGCTCGCAGAGCGTCGACCGGGCGCTCAGCCTTCTTTCGATGGTCGGCCGGCACGCCGACCGCGGTGTTTCGCTCTCCGATATCGTCGAGGAGAGTGGGCTCAACAAGCCGACAACGCGCCGCCTGCTGCTGGCGCTGATGCGCGCGGGAATGGTCGAGCAGGACGAGACGACGCGGCGCTATTATCTCGGCGAGGAGGCCTACGTGCTGGGCAGCCTCGCCTCGCGACGTTTCGGCTTGCTTCAGGTCTCGATGGAAAGTCTGCTGCGCCTTTCCAGAAAGACCGAGGATGCCAGCTTCCTCTCGGTTCGCCGCGATACATACTCAGTCTGCCTCTATCGCGAAGAGGGGACCTACCCGGTCAGGACCCACGCGCTGCAGGCCGGATTCGAGCACCCACTGGGCGTCGGCGCCGGCTCCCTCGCCATGCTCGCCGCACTCCCCGACGAGGAAGTGGAAGCGGTGCTGGCCGCCAATGACGCAGTGCTCAAATCCGACTACCCAATGCTGCCGGTCGAGCAGATCCGGCGCGACGTCGAAACGACGCGCGCCAACGGCTATTCGCTCAATCCCGGCCGCATCGTCACCAATTCCTGGGGGGTCGGGGTTGTGCTTCGCAGCGCCGACGCGCGGCCAGTCAGCGCACTGTCGATCGCGGCGATCGACAGCCGGATGCAGCCGGCAAGACAGGTCGAGCTCGTCGGATATCTCATGCAGGAGGCAAGGCGCGTCGAGGAACGGCTTGCCCAGATGTTCGCCTCGCGCGCGCATGTGCGCGAGCACCCCACTTTAAAGCCCCGCGCCAGGAGGTTGTCACAATGACGAAGTCGGAATTGGAAAACACCGGGCAGTTGATGGCGCCGGCAGCGGCGCCCAGGCTTGCTGATGCCGGCGTCGAGCCCGGCGTCATCGACGCCATCTTCGTCTGCGTGTCGTTGCTGGAGCGCGCGAAGTGATGACCATGGCCGCAGGCGGCGTGACGCCTTCCTCCACGCGCGTCATGAACCTCTCGCATTTTCTGACCCAGGCGGCACGCCGCAACCCGCACGACATCGGCTTCGTCTGGCGCGAGCGGCAGTGGACATGGCGCGAAATGGAAGCGCGCGTCGACGCGATGGCCGCCGCACTCCGCGACGCGTTCGGCGTGACAAAGGGCGACCGAATCCTCGTCCAGTCGGCCAATTGCAACCAGATGTTCGAATCGATGTTCGCCTGCTTCCGGCTCGGAGCCGTCTGGGTGCCGGCGAACTACCGTCAGTCGCCGGACGAAGTCGCTTACCTCGCCAAGGCGAGCGGCGCGCGCGGCCTGATCTGCGGCGCCGGATTCCCGGCTCACGCTGCTGCCTGCCGGGAAACAGCCCCTGGGATCGACTTCGTCCTGTCGATCGGCGCGGCCGAATTCGGCGATGACTACGACGCCGTCGCCGCCCGTTTTGCCGGCCGGACCGTTGCCAGCGTCGCCGTCGATCGCGACGATCCCTGCTGGTTCTTCTTCACCTCCGGCACGACCGGCCGGCCAAAGGCCGCCGTGCTCACGCATGGCCAGATGGGCTTTGTCATCACCAATCATTTGTGCGACCTGATGCCCGCCACGACGCGCGACGACGCCTCGATCGTGGTGGCGCCGCTGTCGCATGGGGCCGGCATTCATCAACTCGTGCAGGTGGCGCACGGCGCCAAGTCTATCCTCCTGCCAACCGACAAGCTCGACGTGCCGACGGTCTGGGCGCTGGTCGAAGAATGGCGGGTGACCAACGCCTTCACCGTGCCGACCATCCTCAAGATGCTGGTCGAGGACGACAGCGTCGACCGGTTCGACCATTCCTCGTTGCGCTATGTCATCTATGCCGGTGCGCCGATGTACCGCGCCGACCAGAAGCGGGCGCTGGAGAAGCTCGGGCCGGTTCTGGTCCAGTATTTTGGCCTGGGGGAAGTCACGGGCAATATCACTGTGCAGCCTCCTTCCTATCATTCCGTCGAGGATGGCCCGCAAGCGCGCATCGGAACCTGCGGTTTCGAGCGCACGGCCATGCAGGTCGAGATCCAGGACGACGCTGGCAATGCCGTCTCGCCGGGCGAAACCGGCGAAATCTGCGTGATCGGGCCGGCAGTCTTCGCCGGCTATTACGACAACCCGCAAGCCAACGCCGCAGCGTTCCGCAACGGCTGGTTCCGCACCGGCGATCTCGGCCACATGTCCGAGGACGGCTTCGTCTACATCACCGGCCGCTCGTCCGACATGTATATCTCCGGCGGCTCCAACATCTATCCGCGCGAGATCGAGGAGAAGATCCTGCTCCATCCCGACATCAGCGAAGCCGCCGTTCTCGGCATTCCCGATCCTGTCTGGGGCGAGGTCGGCGTCGCGGTTTGCGTCGCCCGCGCCGGCGTTGTGCGCGAAACGATCGAGATTGAGCGCTGGCTGGAAGGCAAGCTCGCCCGCTACAAGATGCCCAAGCGCTTCGTGTGGTGGGAGACGATGCCCAAATCGGCCTATGGCAAGATCGCCAAGAAGTTGATTCGCGAAGAGCTGGAGCGCCGCGGCGAGTTGGGACCGTCCGAGCCGAAGCTCTCGGCATGAGGAGCAGGCGATGAACAGCAGCCACCAAAGCCGCGCCGTGGCGATCACCGGCGGCGCATCGGGCATCGGCCTTGAGACCGCGCGCCTGCTGACCGAGCGCGGCTTCGAGGTCTTCCTCCTCGACCTCGCCGCGCCAGCGCTGGGTTCGGCCTGCATGGATCTCGGCCTGCGCGAGGAACGCGGCATCGTCTGCAACGTCGTCGACGAAGCGGCTGTCGACGAGGCCATCGGCCGGATCACCGCCGCGCACAGCCTCACCGCAATCGTGAACTGTGCCGGCATAGCGATGGACCGGCCGTCGGTCGAGACCAGCGTCGAGGATTTCCGCCGCATTGTCGACGTGAACCTCACCGGAACGTTCATCGTCTCGCGGGCTGCGGCGCGCTACTGGCTTGAACGGAAGCTGGCGGGAGCGATTGTCAATATCAGCTCTGTTTCTGGTCTTTGCGGCAACAAGGGCCGCAGCGCCTACGGCGCATCGAAGGGCGGCCAGAATCTCCTCACGCTCGTCATGGCCAATGAGCTCGGCGTCGATGGCATCCGCGTCAACGCCGTCGCACCCGGGCCGATCGAAACGCCGTTGACGCAGGCCGTCCACACCGAGGATGTCCGCCGGCAGTGGTTGGATCGCGTGCCGCAGCGCCGCTACGGCACGCCGCGCGAGATCGCGGGAGCGGTGGCTTTCCTGATTTCAGACGAGGCCAGCTACATCAACGGCCAGATTCTCGCCGTCGATGGCGGCTTCATCCATGCCGGCCTTGTCGCCTGAGATGGCTCCAATGCGCAGCATCCGCCATCCCGGCCCGATGTCGCCGGAACGTTTTGCAGCGATGCCCTGCGCCGCAGAGCCGCTGACGCTGCGGCTTGAAGCCGGCAGCTCGATCAATGACGCCGTGGCGCAGGCCCTCGCGCTCGCCGGGTTCAGCGGCGGGTATATCCGCCTGCGCAACGCGCGGGTTGACCCAATGCGCTACGTCATCCCCGCCGCCTCTCCCGATGGCACGCACGCCGCCTGGTACAGCGATACATTCGCACCGGAGGGCATAACGGTCATCGAGGATGCGGGCCTCGTCGCCGGCCGCCGCGACGAGCAGCCATTTTTTCATTGCCATGGCATCTGGCGCGCCCCCGACGGCGTGCGCCGCATGGGCCATCTCCTGCCGCTCGACTCGCAGCTGGCGGAGCCGGTTGAGGTCACCGCCTGGTGTATCGAGGGCGCGCTGTTCAACGTGCGCGACGACGCCGAGACGAATTTTCGCATTTTCGCGCCGATCAGGGCTCCGCTCCTGGGTGAGCGCCGCGGCCGCCGCGCCGCCATCTGCACGGTAAGGCCCAACGAGGATATCGGCCAGGCGATCGAAGCCCTTTGCCGACGGCACGGCTTTGACCACGCCTCGATCCAGGGCATCGGCAGCCTGGTCGGCGCGGATTTCGACGACGGCTCGGCGGTCTCCTCCTATGCGACGGAAGTTCTCGTCACGGACGGCGCCGTGCGCTCCGGTCGTTGCACGCTCGACATCGCGCTGGTCGGCATGGACGGTGAGATAAGCTCAGGTAGCCTTCGCCGCGGCGCTAACCCCGTCTGCGTGACGTTCGAACTGCTGGTTGTCGCATCCGATGAGGAACCTGCATAGTCGAGGATGCTGACCACGCTGTGCGCCCGCTGCGGCCCACTTGGTCGGGTCGAACCGGTGGGCCGAGCCGGCACCGGTCAGAGCGGTTTGCGGATCCATTTTGCCAGGACGCCAACGATGCCTTCCCGGAACGACAGCACCGCGACAACGAAGATGATGCCCTGGCCGATCGTGACCCAGTCGCCGAATGTCGCGAGGTAGTTCTGCATCGTGACGATGACTGCCGCGCCGACGATCGGTCCGAACACCGTGCCCATGCCGCCCAACAGCGTCATCAGCACGACTTCGCCGGACATCGTCCAGTAGACGTCGGTAAGCGACGCCAACTGGAACACGATGGCCTTGGTTGCGCCGGCGACGCCGGCGAGCGTGGCCGACAGCACGAATACGGCGAGCTTGTAGCGGTTGACCCGATAGCCCAGCGAGATCGCGCGCGGCTCGTTCTCGCGGATCGCCTTCAACACCTGGCCAAACGGCGAATGGATGATCCGATAGATCAGCAATATGCCGGCGAAGAAGATGGCGAGCACGAAGAAATAGAGAACTTCGCTCGAACGCAGGTCGATCAGCCCGAACAGATGGCCGCGCGGCACGGCCTGGATGCCGTCCTCGCCGCCGGTAAACGCCGCCTGCAGCGAGAAGAAATAGATCATCTGCGCAAAAGCCAGCGTCACCATGGCGAAATAGATGCCGTGGCGGCGAATGGCGAGCGAGCCGATGGCGAGACCGAGCACGGCTGCCACCAGCGTGCCCGCGATAATGGCAAGCTCAGGCGTCAGGCCCCACACCTTTGCTGCATGGGCCGAGACGTAGCTCGCCATGCCGAAATAGGCTGCGTGGCCGAAGGACAGCAGACCGCCGAAGCCGAGCAACAGGTTGAAGGCGCAGGCAAACAGCGCGAAGCACAGCACCTTCATGACAAAGATCGGATAGAGCAGAAATGGAGCGGCGACGAGGAAGACGAACAGCGCGGCGAAGATCGCAAGGTGATGACGGGGCATGCCCGCAGCGCCGACGGACGTTATGGCCGCCATAGCGATCGGGTTGGTGTCGGTTGTCATCACACACTCCGTCCAAACAGACCCGCGGGCTTGACCAACAGCACGAGCGCCATGATGACAAAGATCACCACCGCCGAGCCTTCCGGATAGAATACGCGGGTCAGCCCCTCGATCAGCCCGAGCCCGAAGCCGGTGAGGATCGAGCCCAGGATCGAGCCCATGCCGCCGATGACGACGACGGCGAAGACGACAATGATCAGGTCTGCCCCCATGTTCGGATTGACTGCGTATATCGGCGCGGCGAGCACGCCGGCGAAACCCGCGAGTGCGACGCCGAAACCATAGGTGAGCGTGACCAGCAGCGGCACGTTGATGCCGAACGCGCCGACCATGGTCGGGTTCTCGGTCGCAGCCCTGAGATAGGCGCCAAGCCGGGTCTTTTCGATGATGAACCAGGTCGCAAGGCACACGATGAGGGAAGCCACGATCACCCAGGCGCGCGAATTGGGCAGGTACATGAAGCCAAGATTGTACCCGCCGTTCAGAAGCGGCGGCGGCGGGTACGGCAGGCCGGATACGCCGAAAAACTGGCGGAAGAAGCCGACGATGATCAGCGCCAGGCCGAATGTGAGAAGCAGCCCGTAGAGATGGTCGAGGTGATAGAGCCGTCGGATCAGGACGCGCTCAAGCACGATGCCGGTGACGCCGACAATCGGCGGGACGATGAACACAGCCCACCAGTAACCGACGCCAAGATAGTTGAGCAGCATCCAGGCGCCGAAGGCGCCCAGCATGTACTGGGCGCCATGCGTGAAATTGATGATGTTCAGGAGACCGAAGATGACCGCCAGCCCGAGGCTCAGAACCGCATAGAAGGAGCCATTGATCAGCCCGAGCAGCAATTGCCCGAACAGGACCTGTGGCGGAATTCCAAGCAGTTCGAACATGGTCGCTCCAGCTGACTTATCGACAAAACGACGCGCCGAGCTGTTCGGCGCATCGTTGGCGAGGCTCGCTTACTTGACGAGCGAACAGCCGCCTTCGGCGAGCGGGCGGAACGCCTTGTCGGCCGGAATGGTGGCCACCGTCTCGAAATAGTCCCATGGAGCCTTCGATTGGTCCGGCTTCTTGACGCGGAACAGATACATGTCGTGCAGCTTGCGCCCGTCGGCGCGGATGGTGCCCTTGCCGAACAGCGGATCCTCGGTCGGCATTTCCTTCATTTTGGCCATCACCTTGGCCGCATCCTTGTCGCCGACGGCCTCGACGGCCTTAAGATAATGCAGGACAGAAGCGTAGACTCCGGCCTCGATCATCGAAGGCTTTTGTCCGGCATTCCGCTCCTGGAAACGGGCAGAGAACTCCCGCGTTTGATCGTTCTTGTCCCAGTAGAACGCGCTGGTGAGCACGAGGCCTTGCGCCACTTCGAGGCCAAGCGCATGCACGTCGTTGATGAACATCAGCAGGGCGGCGAGCGCCTGGCCTCCCTGGGTGATGCCAAATTCCGACGCCTGCTTGACCGCGTTGATCGTGTCGCCGCCGGCATTGGCGAGGCCGACGACCTTGGCGCCCGACCCTTGCGCCTGCAGCAGGAAGGACGAAAAATCCTGGCCGGGGAAAGGATGACGGACGGCGCCGAGAACCTTGCCGCCCGATGCTTCGACGACCGCCGTCGTATCGCGCTCGAGCGCGTGGCCGAAGGCGTAGTCGGCTGTGACGAAGAACCAGCTGTCGCCGCCCTGTGCGACCATGGCCGAGCCCGTGCCGTTGGCAAGCGCCCAGGTGTCGTAGGTCCAGTGGACGGTGTTGGGCGAACAGGCTTTGCCGGTGAGGTCGGACGAGGCCGGACCCGAGGCGAGGAAGATCTTGTTCTTCTCCTTGGTGATCTCGTTGACGGCGAGCGCCACCGACGAGGTTGGCACATCGGCGATTACATCGACGTTTTCGGTGTCGTACCACTGGCGGGCGATGTTCGAGCCGACGTCCGGCTTGTTCTGGTGGTCGGCGGAGACGATCGACACATTGATGCCCTTGTCCGTCGCCTTGAAGTCTTCGACCGCCATCTGGGCCGCGATGACCGAGCCTTCGCCAGCGATGTCTGCATAGATGCCGGAACGGTCATTCAGAACGCCGATCTTGACATCTGTGGCGTAGGCCGCGCCGGCCATCAGCAGGCTCGCCGTCGAAGCCAGGACAAATCCCATTTTTTTCATCGCTACTTCCCTCCGATTGCGGCGCAACGCGCCGTTGATGATGTCTAGACGCCGAGATAGGCGTGCAGCTTGTCGATGTTGGCGTCGAGTTCGTGGTTGGGGATGGTGTCGATCACGCGCCCCTGTTCCACCACGTAGTGACGGTCCGCGACCAACGCGGCGAAATGAAAATTCTGTTCGACGAGCACGATCGTGAATCCCTCGTTCTTGAGCCGGGCAATGGTGCGGCCGATCTGCTGCACGATGACCGGCGCAAGCCCTTCGGTCGGCTCGTCGAGCAGCAAGAGCTTGGCGCCCGTCCGCAAGATCCGGCCGATGGCGAGCATCTGCTGTTCGCCGCCCGATAGCTTGGTGCCCTGGCTCGAAAGCCGTTCCTCCAGGTTCGGGAAGAGCTCGAAAATCTGCTCGACGGTGAGCCCACCGGGGCGCACCTGCGGCGGTAGCATCAAATTCTCCTCGACAGAGAGGCTGGAAAAGATCGCCCGTTCCTCGGGGCAGTAGGCGATGCCCAACTGTGCGATCAACCGCGACGGCAGCTTGATCGTTTCCCGACCTTCATAGGTGACCGAGCCCGAGCGCCTGGAAAGAATTCCCATGATCGCCTTCAGCGTCGTCGTCTTGCCGGCGCCATTGCGGCCGAGCAGCGTCACCACTTCACCTTCGCCAACCTCGAAACTGACGCCGTGAAGCACATGGCTCTCGCCGTACCAGCCCTGCAGGCCATCGACGCGAAGCAGGGGTCTCGTCGAGGGGCCAGCAGCCGGCCTGCTTGCAAGTTCAACTTCAGGCATGTCCGGCCCCGATATAGGCTTCGATAACGCGCGGATCCTTGGAAACCGCAGCATAGTCGCCTTCGGCGAGGACTTTGCCGCGAGCGAGCACAGTGATGCGGTTCGACAGCGAGGCGACGACCGACAGATTGTGCTCGACCATCAAAATGGTGCGGTTCTTGGAGATGCGCCGGATCAGCGCCGAGATGCGCTCGATGTCTTCCTGCGCCATGCCGGCCATGGGCTCGTCGAGAAGCAGCATTTCAGGGTTCAGCGCCAGCGTCGTCGCGATTTCAAGCGCGCGCTTGCGGCCGTAGGACAGATCGCTGGCGCGGATGTCTGAAAACGCGGTCAGGCCGACATCGGCGAGAAGCGCCGCACCCTCGCCATCGAACTTGGAGAGCACTTTTTCGGAGCGCCAGAAATCGAAACTGTCGCCGCGCCGGCGCTGCAGCGCGATGCGGACATTCTCGAGTGCCGTCATGTGCGGAAACACCGCCGATATCTGAAAGGAGCGCACAAGGCCCAGCCGCGCGATGTCGGCCGGCTGCATCCTGGTGATGTCGCGGCCTTGGTAGCGGATCGCGCCGCGCGTTGGCTGGAGGAATTTGGTCAGCAGGTTGAAGAGGGTCGTCTTACCTGCGCCGTTGGGGCCGATCAGCGCGTGGACCGATCCTCGCTCCACCGTCAGGTTGACATTGTTGACAGCGACAAAGCCCCCAAATTCCTTAGTCAATCCCGCTGCTTCGAGGATCGCTCCGGAATTCATGCGCGGCAGCCCTCGCCGGTCATCGGCGTGAAAACGTGGAACCGCGCTGCGAGGCCATCCGCCCCCGGGGTGACTTCCATGGTTTCCTCCCGTGGCACTTCCGCCCGCAACAAACGACCTAATGCACATCGCGTCAAGGCCGCAATTACCGGCGCCGTGGCACGGAGCCTTCGATCATTTTCGAATTGCAATGTCGAAGCGGCGCCAACGACCGGCGAGACGTGCCGGGATCCGAACCCAACCCCAATCCGAACCCATCCGGCCGAGCAGTTCGAAATTCCGCCCCGACTGATTGGGCCGACTGATTAGATGAATGCGAAAAGCTTAGCTGCGCTGGCTTGAGTTGGGGTTTTCCCGGTCTGCCCGGGTGATCTTGCCTTTCGACGCTTTCGATCCGCCGCCCCATTCCTGGGCGTTCCTGGCTTGGGCGCCGCCCTTGGCCGGTTGCTTGGCCTTGTCGCTGCCGCTTGGCCTCTTTCCCGATACAGGCTGGTTGGTTTTCGCAGACAAGTTTGTCTTTGCCATGTGTCACTCCTCTCGATGGTCGCAGCCATTATTGTCCGCCTCCGGGGCAGGGCGTCGGTTAGTCCTTGCCACGCCTTGGATCCTTGCCGGCAGCCTGGCTGCTCTTTTGCGGCTTGTCCTTCTTGTCCTGATTGCCAGCGCGGTTGCCGCCGTGCTCGCTGCTCGATCCCTTGACGGCTTTTGTGTCCTGAAGCTTCGTAGCCATTCTGGTTCTCCTTTAGTCCCTAAGTTGAACTCGCCTGACGCAGCGATTGTTCCCGCCGGGAACATATCGACCCTTCGAGAGTTGGCCCGGGAGGACCGCACTGCAATGAACGCGAGGAAGGGGATTGCCGTCGGAGCTTTTTGAAGGATGACCTTCGCTGTCGAGAAGTGTTGCAGATGAAAATTGCCCAGATCGCCCCCCTTACCGAAGCCGTGCCGCCGCGGACCTATGGCGGGACCGAGCGGATAGTCTCATATCTGACTGAGGAGCTTGTTCGACAGGGGCATGACGTGACCTTGTTCGCCAGCGGTGATTCACGCACCTCTGCCGAATTGGTCCCGTGTTGCGATATTGCATTGCGCCTGAATCCCAGGGTTCGGCACGACATTCCCCACCACGTGACGATGCTTGAAAAGGTGCGCAGGCGGGCCGATGAATTCGATGTGCTGCATTTTCACATCGATATTCTTCACTTCCCCGTACTCCGGGACTTTGCCCAGCGAACCGTTACGACACTTCATGGACGGCTCGACCTCCCGGACCTGGCGCAGCTTTACGCGATGTTCGATGACATTCCGCTGGTCTCGATTTCCTACGACCAACGTTGGCCCATGCCGCCGGTCAATTGGGCGGGCACGGTGTACCACGGGCTGCCACGCGACCTTCTTCCTTTTCGCCCGAAAGCCTCGGGCTATCTCGCATTCCTAGGCCGCATCTCACCGGAAAAGGGGCCGGAAACGGCCATTGAAATCGCAGCGCGTACCGGTATGCCGCTGAAGATCGCCGCCAAGATCGACAAGGTAGACCAATCATATTGGAAAGAGAGGGTGGAACCCCAATTGCTTCGACATTCGAACGTGGAATTCATCGGCGAGATCGACGAACGGCAAAAAGCAGACTTTTTGGGTAATGCGGCAGCGCTCTTATTCCCCATCGACTGGCCGGAACCCTTCGGACTCGTAACCATCGAGGCGATGGCCTGTGGCACGCCTGTGATAGCGTTTAGGCGCGGCGCCGTTCCGGAGGTCGTCGACGACGGCGTGTCCGGGTTGATCGTCGACACGCTCGACGAAGCTGTGGACGCGGTACGGCGGATAAACGGTCTCGATCGTGCACAGGTGCGACGGACTTTTGAAGAGCGATTCACGGTCGAGCGCATGTGCCGCGACTATGCAGCGATCTATGGCTCGCTCTCGGACGACATAACGACCGCACTTGGTTCTCAAAACAAGCGCGCTAAAAATGCCGCAATGATGACTATGTCTACCTGACCGAGCAAGGAGACGGCTCGGCTGCTCGGATCAGCGCCTGAGCCGCCTTGGTCGCTTCTGAACGGGAGGTTGACCATGACCACTCAACTCGAAGACCGCAAGATTGATCCAGCCGTGGCGCTGCCGGCAATCGACGAAACGGCACCGCGCGAGCCGCATCGGCAATTTGCGCTGAAAGACGAGGATTGCTTCGTCGTCGCAGACAGCTACGGCGACATACGCGGCACCGGCGACGGGCTTTTCCGCGACGACACGCGTGTATTGTCGCGCTTCCGTCTGTTCATTGGCGGCCGGATGCCGTCGCTGCTCGGCGCCTCGCTGTCGCAGGACAACATCCTATTCACCGCCAATCTTACCAATCTAGCCACTATCGGGCCGAATGGCAGCGAAGCATTGCCGGGCGTCGTCCACGTCGATCGGACGCGGTTCATCTGGCAGGACCGCATGTTCGAACGCATCAAGTTCACCAACTACTCCGCGCGCGAGGTGGTTCTGCCGGTCCGGCTCGACTTCGACGCCGATTTCCGTGACATGTTCGAGGTGCGCGGCACTACGCGTAGCCGCCGCGGTCGCGCGCATGACGCACTGGTCGGCGAGGCGAGCGTAACGTTCCGATATGAAGGCCTCGACAATGTGGCTCGTCAATCGGTCATCGCATTCTCGATCAAGCCCGATCAGGTGCACCCCGATCACGCCGATTTCCTCATTGTCGTGGCAAGGCGTGACAGCAGAGCATTGTACCTGGAGGTCGGCCACAGCGAAGAAACCCCCTCCAGCGACCGCTTTCGCGCGGCCGCTGCGCGAGCCCGCTTCGCCATGCGCTCAAAGCGCCGGCAGGGCGCCACCGTCTTCAGCTCCGGGCGCGTGTTCAATGACTGGCTGACACGCACACGCGCCGACATCGCGCTGCTGACGACCGATCTGGAGACCGGGCCATACCCGTATGCCGGCATCCCTTGGTTTTCGACGGCTTTCGGCCGCGACGGCGTCATTTCCGCCTTGCAGATGCTTTGGCTCAATCCGGACCTTGCTCGTGGGGTCCTGGCCTTCCTTGCCCACTATCAATCGACCGAGACCTCTGTATTCGACGATGCCGAGCCTGGCAAAATCATGCATGAAACCCGCAAGGGGGAAATGGCCGTGCTGCGCGAGCTGCCGTTCGGCCGCTACTATGGCGGCGTCGACACCACGCCACTCTATGTCTATCTGGCTTCGTCCTACGCCGATCGCACCGGAGACGAGGCGTTCGTGGATCGCATGTGGAACTCCCTGGGCGCTGCCACTGCGTGGATGGAAGAGGTCGGAGCCCGCAACGGGGAAGGCTTTGTAACCTACAACAGGGCGGCCGACACGGGTCTGTTCAACCAAGGCTGGAAGGACAGTTCCGATGCCATCTTCCATGCCGACGGCACGATCCCCAAAGGACCGATCGCATTGGTCGAGGTGCAAGGTTATGCCTTCGCCGCATATCAGGGAATGGCGGCGCTGGCCGCCAGGCGCGGCGACGACGCAAAGGCGGCGCACTGGAGCGCCCTGGCAGAGAGGATTCGTCAGGCGGTGGAGACGCATTTCTGGATGCCGGACCGCGATTTCTATGCTTTGGCAATCGACGGAGAAGGCAAGCAATGCGCGGTTCGCACGTCCAATGCCGGTCACCTGCTTTACGTCGGGCTGCCGTCGGCGGAACGGGCTCAGTCAGTCGCCACCCAGCTGCTCTCTGGTCATCTCCATAGCGGTTGGGGCGTTCGCACACTCGCCGACGACGAGATCCCATTCAACCCGATGTCATATCATAATGGCTCGATCTGGCCGCACGACACCGCGCTCTGCGCCTCCGGTCTCGCCCGCTATCACGAGCGCGACAGCGTCGTGAAGCTGATGAGCGGTATGTTCGAGGCGGCGGTCCGTTTCAATATGCGGCTGCCAGAGCTGTTCTGCGGCTTTACGCGTGCCGCCAGCGATTCACCGGTGGCCTACCCGGTCGCCTGTCTGCCGCAGGCGTGGTCGGCTGGCGCCGCTTTCATGATGCTGCAGGCTTGCCTGGGCATTCGGGTTGACGGCTGGAAACGCGAAATCACCGTCGAACGCCCGCGGCTGCCGATCGGCATCGACAACATCGTTATCCGCCACCTGGCCATCGGCGAGGCGAAAGTCGATCTCATCTTCGAGCGCATTGGCGACCGCGTTGTGTGCTATCTCGACCATCGCCATGAAGGTCTGGTGCCTCTGGTGGTGCGCTCTTAGCGCAGGCCGGCGCCCGTGCGGCATCTGCGAGCGCTGGATTGAGTCGCGCCTGGGTGAGCCCTCGAACAGGGTAAGTCGCAATCTGAAGGAATGGCATACACAGCCAGCGCAGCGCAAAACCTGTACGGCGAATCCGCCTGAAGCTCCTTCGGAGCTTTGGCTTTTCGAGCGCATTGATTGGTCGTGAGTTTAGTTGGTCTTCAACTGGCCGACGCGGTTTTCGGCAATCCAGCGGGCGGCAAGCACCAATGCGCCCATACTGAAATCCTTGCCGTGTTTGGCCACCATTTCTTCCGACAGCTTGGCGAGCCGTTCGAAAAATTCGTCCTTGCTCTCGTCCTCGGGGGTGGGTTCGGTTTGCATTTTGTGCTCCTTTTGCATGCGGCCTGCCTTTGCTATTTGAACATCTGTGCGGGAAAGGTGACGATCGCGGCGGTGCCGTCGGCTGCGCCCACCGCCAGGTGGCGTCCGTCGCCGGACCAGGCAAGCGCGGTCACCGCGCTGCCCAGCGGCCTGACGAGGAGTTCGTCTCGCGCGCCGATCTGGGCGATGGTGATCCGGCCGTTGGCATAGCCGGCCGCAATCAGTTTTTTCTCCGGGTGCGCAGCCACTGTCTCGACCGGAACCAGCCCGGCTCGGCCAGTCTCCAGCGCGCCCGAGGTGTCGCCGTCAAGTGGCGGAGCGGTTATCGACCAGCCGGCGATCCGGAAGGCGCCCGACGCAAACAGCGCATGCTCCGGCCGGCTCCAGCACAGTGTCCTGACCGGCGATGGAAATCCCGCGACGATGCCGTAGCGATCATCGGTCATGCTGACCAAGGCAAAGCCGCCTGTTTCGAGCCCACAGGCCAGCCATGTGCCATCGCCACACCAGCGGATCGACACCGGGCGCGCCGAAAAAGACACCTCGCGTATCGGGGTAGCGTCGCCGTCGACCGCCCAGATCGACAATCCGTCGCCTAGGCCATGGGCGAGGCGCCTTCCGCCTGGCGAAAAGGCAAGCGCACCCGTGGACGGTGTCGCATCGTGTCGCAGTCGTACCGCATCGCCTTGGCCGCGTGCCAGGAAGACATCCTGGCCGTTGCTGACGGCTGTGATGGCCGTCCGGGGGTTGTGGTCGACGGCGACGACCGGCCCGTCGATCTTGACCAGCGTCTCCATCACATTGCCGTCCGCGGCCAGATGCACCGCTTCGCCAGCCGCCGTTCCAACGAGGAAGCCGAAGGAAAGGTAGCTGGCGAGCGGGACGTCTCCATCCCCCAACGCAGCGGTGGCGATCAATGGTGCCGGTGGCTTCTCCCGCGGGCGGATCGTCGTCTGGCCGAGATCGCCGCTCACCCTGATCCGCGATTCCGGTGGCTCCTGGTCCGCGACTGCGGCTATGGCGACCGTTCCGTCGACGCTGGTGTATGCGACAGCCGAGCCATCGGCGCTGAAGCGCAGGTCGGCGATCGCCGACGGGCGACGCCAGCTTCGCGCCAGCAGGTCGAACAAGGTCAGGTTCTGTATCGCGTGCTGGTTCATGACCATTCCCTTCGTCAATTACCCACCTTCGCCGCGAGGCTGCGGTCGACGTCCTCGACGTCGGCTTCCGCGGCGGCGATGCGTTGCTCGCACGTCGCGCCTTCCTGCATGACCGCCGCGGCTCTCTCCTCCGCCTCATGCAAATCCTGCACCAGTTGCGCGCTGGCGCCGCTCCTGCCGATTTCGAGTTCCAGGCGCAGCACATCCATCTCGATACCGGCGCGTATCTGATTGAGCCGCAGCGCCTCGGCAGTCAGCGCGGAGACGTTGGCGACAAGATCGAGCCGGCGGGCGAGCAACATGTCACGCCTGGTCGTTTGCCCCATTGGATCCTCCATCATTTTTCGGTCCCAGCCGTCGGTCCGGGTGGTTTTTCGAAAGCCGACAGCAATTTGGGCAATGTGCCGGCCTGCGACTGGAACTGTTTTTCGGCCGTTTCGATGTGGCTCTTGAGCTGATCCCAGATGTCGACGCGAATCATCGATGTCGTATCGCCGGTAAGGCGCTCGATCTCCTCGACGCGGAACTGCCGCGACAGCGAAACGCCGGAAAACACGAAGTCGCGCAACAGGATCGCATGGTTCTCGATGAACAGATGGATCATCGGATGCGTTTCCGTGGTGACGCCGCCGGCGGCAAGCTCGGCCCGGATGAAGTCTTGGAAGTGGCTCTGGAGGCGATGTTGGCTCTCGCCCATGAAGCGCATGACAAAGACCAGATCGCGGGGCATCAGCCGGACAAGATCGCCGGTGACGCCATCAACCTGGCTGGACATTGGCTCGGGCTGCCTCCGGCTGTCTTTGTCGTTCGCCACGGCTTTTCTCCAGTGCGAGGCCCGTCCGTGAGCCATCGCCCTCAAATAGTAGAGAAAGGAGAAGAATAAAATAGATGATGTGTGTTTTTCAAATTTGCTGCGAATGCTAACTTGATATATCGCAATTGCGAATAGATATTAAATGTTACATGCGTACGTTACAACTGTAAAGGAACGTTACAGTTGCCGTCATCTTCATGCGCCGAAAGGGCGGCGATTTGTTTTTAGCGTCAGGCACGGGCGCCATTTTCAAATTGGCACGGCGCTTGCTTTATACATTTCCACAAGAAGCCCATCGCGCTTTTGACGCGGTGCCAAAAGAACGAAGGAACGGAGGAAGCACGTCCGCTTCGATAGGCCCATCGCATATGCGGTTGGCGCCGCGGTCCCTGTCAGACTCTAACACCTTTGCCGCGATCCACTTGAATGGCCGGACCATGAGTCGCGCCTGAATGCGCAACCCTTTGTCGTGCCGTTCGCACTCTCACTTGCGGCGCTGTGCGCCGCTTCATGCCGGGGTCAAGGGACCTGCGGCTCAAACCTGGTGGAGGCTTATGACCATGACGTCTCTGACGCTCAACAAGATTACCTCGCAACGCGGAATTTCCGTCGGCGAGGCAACCAAGAAGATTGCCGATCTCGGCTGGAATCCTTCCTACGTCCAGGAAGCGATGACGTTTCCGACGGACTACAAGATCAACAAGACGCCGCGCGACCCGATGAAGCAGGTTTTGCGGTCGTACTTTCCGATGCAGGAAGAGAAGGACAACCGGGTCTACGGCGCGCTGGATGCGGCGCTGCGCGGCGACATGTTCCGCAATGTGGAACCGCGCTGGGTCGAGTGGATGAAACTCTTTCTGGCGATCATTCCCTTCCCGGAAATCTCGGCTGCCCGCTCGATGGCGATGGTCGCCCGTATCGCTCCTGGCGAGGAACTCAGGACCGGATTCACGATGCAGATGATCGACGAGTTCCGGCATTCGACGATCCAGATGAACCTGAAGAAATGGTACATGGAGAACTACATCGATCCGGCTGGCTTCGACATCACCGAGGAAGCTTTCGGAAAATGCTACGCCACGACCATCGGCCGGCAGTTCGCGGAAGGCTTCATCACCGGCGACACCATGACTGCCGCCTGCATGTACCTGACCGTGGTGGCCGAAACCGCCTTTACCAACACGCTCTTTGTCGCCATGCCTTCGGAAGCCGCCCGCAACGGCGACTATGCGCTGCCGACCGTCTTCCTGTCGGTGCAGTCCGACGAGAGCCGGCATATCGGTAATGGCCACTCACTGCTGATGGCGGCGCTCAAGGAGCCGGAAAATCACCTCTTGCTCGAGCGCGACCTGCGCTATGCCTTCTGGCAGAACCACGCGATCGTCGATGCGGCCATCGGCACCTTCATCGAATACGGCACCACCAACCGCGACAAGAACAAGGAGTCTTACGCGGAAATGTGGCACCGCTGGATCTATGAGGATTACTACCGCACCTACATGCTGCCGCTCGAGAAATACGGCATCAAGGTCCATCACGACGACGTCCAGGCGGCCTGGGAACGCATCACCAAGAAGAACTATGTCCACAAGGTCGGACAGTTCTTCGCGGTCGGCTGGCCGGTCAACTTCTGGCGCATCGAAGCCCAGACCGACAAGGACTTCGAGTGGTTCGAGCACAAGTATCCAGGCTGGTACGCCGAATTCGGCGACTTCTGGAAATGGTACGCCAAGCTCAGCCACAAGGGCGAGAAGGTGCTGCTGTTCAACAGCGATGTTGGCTACGTCTATCCGCATCGCTGTTGGTCCTGCCTTGTTCCCTGCCTGATCCGCGAGGATATGGTGGTCGGCGAGATCGACGGCCAGTTGCACACCTTCGCCCACGAACTCGACAAGTGGACTGCCACCGTGGCGTTCGCCGACGAATATCAGGGCCGTCCGACACCCGCGATGGGCCGCTTCAGCGGCAAGCGCGAATGGGAGACGCTCTATGACGGCTGGGATCTGGCCGATGCCATCAAGGACCTGAACTTCGTCCGCTCTGACGGCAAGACGCTGGTCCCGCAGCCGCATATGCGTTTCGCCGACAAGGAGATGTGGACGCTGGACGACGTGCGCGGCAACAAGCTCGGGTCGCCGCTCAACGCGCTGCGTGCCATGTCACCCGCGGACCGTGAGAAGCACCTGGCGGAATACCGAGCCGGCTTCACGATCACCCCCTGCAACTGATCAGGCCAAAGGGGGCGGGTTCGTCCCGCCCCTTCCTTTCACTGGAGGTCCGTATGTCGGAAACCCACACGGTCAGGCTCAGCCCGGTCGGCGTCGAATTTGATGTCGAAAATGGCGAAACGGTACTCAACGCCGCTTTCCGCCAGGGCATCGCCCTGCCGCACGGCTGCAAGGAAGGGCAATGCTCGGCCTGCAAGAGCGTGTTGCTCGAAGGCGAAGTCGACATGCTGAAATACTCGACTTTCGCGCTGAACGACATGGAGAAGGAGAGCGGCCACGTCCTTTTGTGCCGCTGCATCGCCTACTCCGATCTGGAAGTCGAGCTTCTCAACTACGACGAGGAGATTTTGGCGAAAGCGATCGCCGTGAAGACGTTCAACGGCCGGATTGCTCTGATCGAGCACCTGACCCACGACATTCGCGGCATCGAGATCGAACTCGGCTCGCCGATAAAGTTCTGGGCGGGGCAATATGTCGACATCACGGTTACCACGGAAAAAGGGGAGACGATTACGCGCTCGTTCTCCATGGCAAATACGCCGGACCAAACCGAAAAACTCTGCTTCATCATCAAAAAATACCCTGAGGGAAAGTTCTCTGGAGAACTCGATTCCGGAGGAATCAAGGTTGGAGCTGAAGTCACCGTCGTCGGACCCTACGGAACCTGTTTCCGTCGGGAAGAACGGCAAGGACCCCTAGTCCTGGTCGGCGCCGGCTCGGGCATGTCGCCGATCTGGTCGATCCTCAACGACCATCTGAAGAGCGGCGAGAAACGTCCGGTCTATTTCTTCTACGGTGCCAGGACCCGCAACGACCTGTTCTATCTCGACAGGATCGCCGAGCTGATCGGCCAGCATTCGGATGTCACTTTCATTCCCGTGCTGTCGCACGCGACTGAGGACGCCGAATGGGAAGGCGAACGCGGTTTCGTACACCAGAGTGTCGACGCCAAGCTCAAGCAACTTGCGGTCGACGGGCAGGGCGATGTCCATGCCTGTGGCCCGCCACCGATGATTGATGCGCTTCAGCCGGTTCTATTCATGAACGGGTTCGAGACTGAGCGGATCTTCTTCGACAAGTTCACCACATCGACAGGTGCCACGCCGGCCCACTGAGGGGACGGCCACGCAACTGCAACCACAACTGCAACAAGGGAGTGAAGACTATGCCAGCTATCTCGAGTTCAGTCGGATCCGGAGCCGCCGGCGCGGCGATCTTTGCCGATTCCGACAGCCGGAAGTACCGGTATTTCAACCCGAAGGGCCAGCGTGCCACCCACTACGAGGATATGACGGTCGACGTGCAGCCCGACCCCGAGCGTTACCTGATCCAGGACTGGATCATCTCCTTCGCCGACGGCAAGGGCGCCTATGTCAAGCAGAACACCGCCGCGCAGAGCTCGAACTGGCATGCCTTCCGCGCCCCCGATCAGGAGTGGGAACGCACGCACTACCAGCGCCAGTCGAAGATCGAGACGATGGTGCAGAGCGTCATCAACAACGCCCGCAAGTCCGGCGCGCCGAAGACCTTCGACAAGGCCTGGGTCAAGATCCTGCAGACGCAGCTCGGCGCCTGGAAACATGCCGAATTCGGGCTCGGCACCTCGCTGATGCAGGCGCAGCGCTACGGCTACACCCAGATGATCAACAACGCGACGCTGACCAACTCGTCCTACAAGCTGCGGCTGGCGCAGGACATCACGCTCTACCTTGCCGAGATCGGCATGGATCTTCCCGGCTGGGACGACGAACTTGGCAAGAAAGCTTGGCTCGAGGACAACAACTGGCAAGGTACTCGCCAGGCGGTCGAAACCATCATGGGCGCGACCGACTATCTCGAACAGTATTTCGCCATCAACATCGTCTTCGAGCCGCTGGTCGGGGAAGCATTCCGCTCAGGCTTCCTGATGCAGATCGCCGCCGCCAACCACGACTTCATAACGCCCGCGGTGATCTCGGCAGCCGAGGCCGACTACGAACGCAACCTCGCCAACACGATCGACCTCATGCACATGCTCGCCAACGACGAGAAGCACGGCGCGGCGAACAAGATGCTCTTCCAGGGCTGGGTCGAGAAACACGGCGCGCTCGCCGACAAGGCAGCCACCGGCCTGCAGCCGATCTGGTCGATGCCGCATTCAAAGCCGGTCGCCTTTGCGGATGTCCGTGCCAAATCCGAGGAACGGATTGGTCAGATACTCGGCGAACTTGGCCTCAAGCGCTGACACAGGGAGAAAACCGTCATGTCAACTGCAGCACGCGACGCATCGCAATCCAATATTTTCAGGGCGATGAAGGATATCACCTTCGAACAGACGATCTCGCATCAGTGCGGCGTCACCATGAACGACTCGGTCGAGGCCAGAGCCATCGCCGAATTCATGGGACTGAAGCCGAACGTGATCGTCACCTACCAACCGGCGATGATCCGCATCGATGGCAGCGGCAAGCTGATCTTCAAGATGGATGAAATCAGCGAATATCTCGGCCGCGAGATGACGGCGGAAACCTTCGAGGTCAACAGCTCCACCCACTACGGGCGGATGGTGCGCATCGACGACAACACCGTGATCCTATTCGGCAACATGGACGAGATGTTCGAATACATCGAATAGCCGGCAAAAAATCAGGCGTGCCGGCTGATTGCGGCACGCCGAACCGATCAACACGCATCTTGCGGAGGAAAGAATGTTTAGGACACCGGAAGGCAAGGATATTTTCGTGGTCGACGGCCACACCCATTTCTGGGACGGCAGCCCGGAAAACCAGAAGAATATTCACGGCAAGCAGTTTATCGATTGCTTCTACGCCTATCATGCCGGGCTCAGCCCCAAGGAGCAGCTGTGGGAGAAGAGCAAGTTCGAAAAGTACAGCGCCGACGATCTCTATCGCGATCTGTTCATCGATGGTCCCGACGATGTGGCGATCGTCCAGTCGACCTATCTCAAGGACTTCTACAAGAACGGCTTCAACACGATCGAGCGCAACGCCGAGGTGGCCAAGCTCTATCCCGAGCGTTTCATCGTCAACGGCGCCTTCGATCCGCGCAATGGTGAAAAGGCGCTTGAGTACATCCACTTCCTCAAGGAGACCTACGACGTCAAGGGCGTGAAGATGTACACGGCCGAATGGAACGGCGCCTCCAAGGGCTGGAAGCTCACCGACCCCGATGCCTACAAATGCTTCGAACTCTGCGACAAGCTCGGCATCAGGAACATCCACGTCCACAAGGGCCCGACGATCCTGCCGCTCAGCAAGGATGCGTTCGACGTGCATGACGTCGATCATGCGGCGACGGATTTCCAGGGCCTCAACTGGATCATCGAGCATTGCGGCCTGCCGCGCCTCGACGATTTCTGCTGGATCGCGACGCAGGAAACCAACGTCTACGGTGGACTTGCGGTAGCGCTGCCCTTCATCCATTCCCGTCCGCGCTATTTCGGCGAAGTCATCGCCGAACTGCTCTTCTGGCTCGGGCCGGAGAAGATCCTGTTCGGTTCCGACTACGCGATCTGGACGCCGCGCTGGCTGGTCGAGAAATTCTGGGCCTATCAGATCCCCGACGACATCGCTGCCGAACGCGGAGTGCAACTCACCGACGAGATCAAGGAGAAGATCCTCGGCCTCAACGCCGCGCGTCTTTACGACATCGATATCGATGCCAAGAAGAAGGCACTTGCGGGCTCCCCCTTCAGCATCGCAGCGGAGTAGTCACGATGGGCGCCGCCAGAATACCAAGCCGCCAGGCAGAAGTCTGGCGGCGGCTAACCGAGGTCAATGACCCGGAACTCGACGAACCTATTACCGAGATGGGCTTTGTCGAGCGGGCCGAGGTTACGAGCGATGGCAGCGTGGAGATAGATTTCCGCCTGCCGACCTACTGGTGCTCGCCCAACTTCGCGTTCCTGATGCTGGACGGCGTCCGCAAGGCGCTCGACCAGCTCTCATGGGCTCCGGCCTATCGCGTCAAGCTGCACGACCACATGTTCGCGGAAGAGGTCAATCGCGGCATGGCAACCGGCAAGACATTCGGCGATATTTTCGCTGAACTTGCCGAGGATCAGGATCTCGGCGCCTTGCGCGAAATCTTCAGGATGAAGGCATTCAAGCGGCGCCAGGAGGCGGTTTTGCGGGGCCTCCGGCAGCACGGTCTGACGGATCGGGAAATCCTGGGCATGGACCTGCCGGCATACGACGTCGCGCGGCTCGAGGCGGGCGAAGCGGCCAAACAGAAGCCGAGATACCGGGCGGCTCTGATCGAGCGTTTTCCCGACCGCCGGGCGGATGATCCTGTCTTCGTGACCTGGGAAGGGCAACGCATACAGACTGCCGCACTCGGTGCCCATCTCGCTGAACTGCGCGGTGTGCGCGTCAATATGGAGTTCAACGGCGCGCTTTGCCGTGGGCTCAAGCAGACCAGATACAAGGAGCTGGATGTGGTCGACGGCGAACCGACACTGGTCGATTTCATCATGGATCGCGTGCCGGCACGAGCCACGCCGACCGCCTGAAGCAGAGCCGAAAACAACGGCCTCCCTCGCACGAGGCCCCTAACCAACAACCCGCCCGTAAGGCGGAAGGAGGAATCATGCCCAAAATAATGCTTCACAACTCCGACGCCCGCCGCGCTCTCGCCCGTGGCGTCTTTCGGCTGGCCGCTGCCGTCGAGCCGACGCTCGGCCCCAAAGGCATGAACGCCATGATCGATCGGCCGATCGGCACGCCGATGGTGACCCGTGACGGCGTCAGCATCGCCTCCGAGATCGAATTGCACGACCGTTTCGAAAACATGGGCGCGCAGGTCGTTCGCGAAGTGTCGATGCAAACCAACGAGGTCGCCGGCGACGGTACCACGACTGCCATCGTGCTCGCCAACGCTCTCATCCAGGGCGGTGTGGAGGCGAATGAACGCGGCGTGAAATCCGTCGATCTGTGCAAGGGCATCGATCTTGCCGTGACAGCGGTGGTGGCGGCGCTCAAGGCTTCGGCCAAACCGGCTAAGGGCGACGGCATTCTCGCCTCGGTCGCCAACATTGCGGCGACCAATGCCAAGCTTGGCGCACTGGTGGCGGAAGCCCACCAGCGGGTGGGGGCCGAAGGCGTCATCACCACGGACTTCAGCGTCACCACCGAGACCACGCTCGATGTGGTCGAGGGCATGTCCTTCGACCGCGGCTATCTCTCTCATCACATGGTGACTGACCAGGAGAAGATGGAGGCTGTTCTCGAACGGCCGTACATCCTGATGACCGATCTCAAGATCAAGCAGCCCGAGGCGCTGGATGCGGCTCGCCGCATTGCCGCCGAGGATGGTCGGCCGCTGCTGATCGTGTCCGAGGAAATGTCGCCGGAAGTTGTGGTGACGCTGCTCGGTAAGCAAGGACCTGGAAAATACCTCGTTGTCCATCCGCCGGAATATGGCCATTGGCGCAAGGCGATGATGGAGGATCTGGCGATCATCACCGGCGGCAAGGTGATCGCGCGCGACCTCGGCGGTCGGCTGGAGGACATCAGCGCCGACGATCTCGGAACGGCTGACCGGGTGAAGACCAGTTCGTCCTACACCTCGATCATCCGCGGCGGCGGCGACCACGCGGCAATCGCGTCGCGTCGCGCTCAGGTGCAGCGGCAGTTTGAAGCTTCGCCGCCGAATATCGATCAGGACAAGTTGCGCGAACGCCTGGCCAAGCTTTCCGGCGGCACCGCGATTCTCTATGCCGGCGGTGTCACGCCGGTCGAGCAGAAGCGAACCATTCAGCTCATCGAGGATTCGCTGAATGCGGTGCGCGCCGCATCCGAAGAGGGCGTGGTCGCCGGAGGTGGCTCGGCGCTTGCCCAGATCGCGCCGCTGCTCGACAGGGTGGCGGCAGACGTCGATGGCGATGTCGCCGAAGGCGTGCGCCTGGTGCGATCAGTGCTGTCGCGGCCGCTCTGGCGCATAGCCGTCAATGCCGGCGCCGATCCCGAGGCGGTCGTGGCGGAAGTCACGCGCATCAACGGCGGCTACGGCTACAACGCGTCTGTCGGCAGCTACCAGAACATGTTCGAGGCAGGGATCATTGATCCGGTCCGCGTCACCTACACAGCACTCGCCAATGCAGCTTCGGTGGCGACGCTGATCCTGACCACCGAAACGCTGATCGGCCATCTCGCCGAGGACGAGGACCCGACGGCCGGACCGGCTCGCGGTGGCGGCTCTGAAAAACTCGGCCGCGCCTGAAGCAATCCGAACAATCTCGACGTTGAAAGGATACGACGATGAAAGCTGCCAGACTCTACGAATACGACCCGCGTATGAATGTCCAGCTCAGGGTCGAGGAGGTCAAGGCGCCGACCATTACCGCTCCCGACGAGGTCATAGTGCGGGTAGGTGCTGCCGGCCTCTGCCGCACCGACCTCCACATCATCGAGGGTGTGTGGAAGCCGACCATGGATCCAGAGGGGACGCTGCTGCCTTACATCATGGGCCATGAAAATGCAGGCTGGGTCGAGGAGGTCGGCAGCGGCGTCAGGTCGGTCAAGCGCGGTGACGCCGTGATCTGCCACCCCTTCCGCTCGTGCGGCATCTGTCTCAACTGCCGCCACGGCGAGGATATGTACTGCGATAACGGCCAATTTCCGGGCCTCGGCATGAACGGCGGTTTCGCGGAGTATTTCATCACCAGCGAGCGTTCGTTGATCAAGCTGAACGCCAACGTCACACCGATCGAGGTGGCGCCGCTTGCCGACGCCGGCATCACCGCTTATCGCGCCGCCAAGCGCGCCGCCAAACTGCTGCGACCAGGGAGCTATTGTGTGCTGCTCGGCATAGGCGGGCTCGGGCACATCGCGCTGCAATCGCTGCACGCGATCTCGGGCTGCCGCATCATCGCCGTCGATCGCGAGCCGGCAGCACAGGTGCTGGCCAAGGATCTCGGCGCCGACTTCGTCCTCGATGGCGGACCGAACGTCATCGAGGAGGTCAGCCAGATCACCGGCGGGGGCGCCCATGTGGTCATCGATTTCGTCGGCGAGCTCGGCGTCGAAAACATCTGCTGGAAGATGGTGCGCAAGGGCGGGCAACTGTTCGTCGTCGGCTATGGCGGCAATATCAATGTGCCGACCGCCCATCTCGTCATCGAGGAGATCAACATCGGCGGCAGCCTGGTCGGCAATTTCACCGAGCTTGTCGAATTGATGGAGCTCAACGCCGACGGCAAGGTGAAGATGCACTACACCGAATACAACCTTGCCAGCATCAACACCGCGCTCGACGATTTCAAGAACCGTCGGTTCACCGGCCGCGGCGTCATCGTGCCCTGAAATATATGGGCCGGATTCGCGCGGTCGGGTGCGGTGTCCGGTCACATCAAGAGGGAGAGAAAGGGTCCGGGCGGCAAGATCGGCGCGGCTGTGGTGATTTCGCTGACCATTGGCATGACTTTCCCCAGCCAGTGGCGCGAATGCCGCGCGGCGCTTTTGTGCCGGTGACGGGTTCTGATCCTAGAGGAAACCGCGGCGGATGCCGTATTGGTCGAGTTTGCGATAGAGCGTCGGCCGGGAAATGCCGAGCCGCCGCGCGACCCGACTGAGATTGCCGCCCTCGGCTGCCAATGCGTTCTTCATCGCCTGGCGTTCCGCCTCGACGAGTGTGCCTCCAGGCGACTCGGCCGACAGGGTCTTGCCATCATCGGACGTGGCGCTGGGCGCCGCGATTTCACCGGGCAGATCGTGGAGCCCGATATCTCGGCCCCGCGCCAGGACATGCAACCGCCCGATGAGGTTCTTCAGTTCGCGTACATTGCCCGGCCATTGATAGGCGAGCAGGGCATCGAGCGCTTCTCGCGAAAATTCCAGCGGGTCCTCGCCCGCTGCGGTGGCGATCTGCCGGTTGAAATGTTCGACCAGCAGCAGCACATCCTCGCCGCGCTCGCGCAGCGGTGGAACAGTGATCGAAACCGCGCCAATTCGATAGTAGAGATCGCGGCGGAATCGGCCTGCGGCAATCTCCTGCTTGAGATCGCGATTGGTCGAGGCGACCAGGCGCACATCCACCGGGCGGCCCCGGCTGTCGCCAATGCGGTTGACCACGCGCTCTTCCAGGACACGCAGTAGGAACGGCTGGATCTCGAGCGGCAATTCGCCGATCTCGTCGAGACTGAGGACGCCGCCATGGGCGAGCTCGAAAACCCCCGGTTTGCCTTCACGCGAGGCGCCGGTAAAGGCGCCGGCGACATGGCCGAACAACTCGCTGCCGAACAGGTCCCTGGTGATCGCCCCGCAATTCATGGCGATGAACGGGTCGTTCGCCGTGCGCCGGCTGCCGGCATGGACAAGCCGCGCAAACAGCTCTTTCCCGACCCCTGTTTCACCCTCGACCAACAGCGATGTTACGCTGCTCGACCGGGCGACGCGGCAGGCGACGTCGATGGCGGCATGCAGCGCTTCGCTTTCGCCGACGATCATGGCGACAGCATCCTGAAGATGCTTGTTCACTTCCCGCTGGACCACCGCCGCACTGGAGACTGCCGGCACGGAGGGGAACACCAGCGCCGCGCCGCGGAGGTCGCCATCGAGCTTGAGCGGGGTGATATGGCAGGATCGCAGATGGGCCGGCAGCGCCCTGGCAAGGTCGGCTTCGGAGCCGGAGGACGGAAGGTTCATCAGCCAGCGGCCACGGCCTGGCTCCATCGGGCCGTCCATCATCTCAGTGGCCTCGCCATCAGGCACATTGTTGCAGAAGATGGCACGACCGCGGTGGTCGACGATTACCAGCCCGTCCTTTCGGCGGTAGCCGGGAGCCGATGAAATGAAAGCTTCGAGCAGGCGCGTGCGCTGTTCCTGCTGCTGTTCGGCCAATGCCTTTTCGATCTGCCGGGCTGTCGCGGCGACGAGCGCGGTGTTGTGCGGCCTGAAGATCGGCGAATAGCCTGACAGGTCGACCACACCGATGATCTTGCCGTCCAGCGGGTCGCGAATCGGCGCGCCGGCGCAGGTCCAGGATTTGATGCCGGCACAGAAATGCTCGGCCGCATGCACGAAAGTCGGCTCGCCGGTCCACAGCGCCGTACCGATGCCGTTCGTCCCGACGGCATCCTCGTTCCATTTGCCACCGATGGCAAGGTGGATATCCATGCCGTCATGCAGCGTCTTCTTGTCGCCGATGGCGTCGATCAGCACGCCGTCGCTGTCGGCCAGAACCAGCATCGCGCCGGTCCCGTCCAGTAACTGGCCAAGCGAGGCGAACGACCGCCGCGCCGCCGAAAGCAGTTCTGCGTTGGCCCGGGTAAGATATTCAATTGCGTCGCGATCACTGCTCAGCGGTGCTTCAATGCCTTGAGCGTTGATGCCGCCGGTGACACTGCGGTACCAGGAATCGTGAATGAGGGAGCGGACGTGGCTTGGGTGGACTGGATCGCCGGCGCATTTGGGCTCGTCAGCCAGAAAACTTTCCCAGGCGCGCATGGTGGCACGCTCGTCATAGTCGATGTTCCTCAGAGCCATTTGGCCGGTGGCCAGCGACCTACGCGCCGGAAGGGCATCGATCTTCATTTGATTGGGGGCTATCTCGCGTTTCATTCAGTCATCACAGAACCTTTGAGGTATGCCATTTCTGTATGCTGTCGCGTTCGTAGGAAGCACGCCCATGCCTGTCGCTCAGTCGATGCCGAGTTTCGCGCCGATGTCGGCGGCAAGCTGCTCTTCGGTGTAGGTGGTGGCGAGGCGGGATCCGTCCAACTCGGCAAGCGCTTCGGCGACGGTTTCGTCGACCGGCGAGAAGAAGCCATTCTGCTTCGTCGCCAGAACGAAGATCTGGTCCCGGCCGCGGTTTCGGATATCGCCGATGTGATGAAGTTGACGGCCGGTGTTCCGATCCTTCGAAATGACGCGGCCGTTCATGGTGACTTGGATGGACGGCTTGGCCTCGGCAACCGGTGCCGCGCCGCCTCCAACATGGATGATGAGACCTTCCGCCTTTGGTTGCTGTCGTGGCTTCCTGGAAGCTGAATAGCCGCCACCGCTGATCTGGTCGGCAAGGCGGACGATGGTCGAGCGGTTCTGCTCGATCAGTCTTTTGACTTGTGCGTCCTCGCGCCGCGGGCCATCCCGCTTGGAGATAATCTCGACCATGAATCCTCCCAGATTCGCTCCGCGTCGCCGTTTCTAAGGCTCAATTCTTCTTTTGCGGTGAACCCTACACCGCCTCGGCGAAGTTCGCCATTCATATCAAGATAGCGCCAAAATTTGCTTTGCTGGTAGCAGGCGGCTGCTACACGGGATTTCAGATAATCGGAACGCCCGCTTGCTCAGATGCACGCCCGCTGCCATGCCGGCCTCGGCATGCGGCTTGGCTTCATTGAGGCGGCGGTGAAGGCGAGAGGCTCGACTTGCGACGGACTATCTGCTCGCCATCGTCGCTACAAGATCGCTGAAACGCTCGCCCTGGATGCTGACATGCTGGCGCAGGAGCGTGCGCGCCTGCTCCGCGTCGCCGGCGAGGATTGCTTCCACGATCGCGCCATGCTCGGCGAACGACGTGGCAACGCGGTTGCGTACGCGCAGTTGGAGACGCCTGTAGGGCTGCAGACGGCGATGCAGTGCGACGCACTGCTCGGCCAGAAAACCGCTGTGGCTGGCAGTGTAGATAGCTTTGTGAAAGCGTTCGTTATCGTAATAATAGGCGTCGCTGTCGCCGGCCGAAGACGAACGCTCGCAATCTGCATGCGCGGCCAGGATGGTTGTGCGATCGGCATCGGTGAACCGTCTCGCGGCCAACGAACCGGCCAAGCCTTCAAGTTCCGCCATCACCTCGAACATTTCGAAAATGCGGTGCGGTCCCGGATCGATCACCACGGCACCCCGGCGCGGCCGGATCTCCACCAGCCCGATTGCGTTCAACTGCATCAGCGCCTCGCGCACCGGCGTCCTCGAGACGCCGAAGCGTGTTGCCAATTGCACCTCGTCCAGTCGTGCACCGGGGGCGAAGTCGTTCGAGATTATGCCGTTTTCAATCTCGTCACGTAGGCGCTGAACGACATTCTCCGACATTTTCTGGGCCTTCCAATGCAGAATGATAAATCTTGTATGCAAGAACGTTGACTTTGCGTACAGGAACGTTTAAGAACAATACCACAAAAGGCAAGTCGCACACAAATGGGTGGACGCATCCGAGCACCGGCACGCGTCGAGGCCGCGCGGCGGGTCTGCTTGCGCCGATTTCGATTTTTTGCCAGGAGGGACTCCGACATGGCAGGCATCTCGTTCTTTAGCGATATGGTGCAAAGCATTACCGATCGCGGCCGCAGGCTGGTTGCGGCAGGGGCGCGCAGCGAACCGGTCCAAGCCGAGACGAATATCGAAACACTCTGCGACATGCTGTTGTCGAGCCGGGGCGAGGCCTCGGGCATGGCATTGGCCGCCGAGGTCCTTCAGCGCTGGGCCCAACTGGACGCGGCCGGTCAGCAAGACTTCGTGCGTATGCTGCACGAACAGTTCGGCCCAGACATCGCCAAGCTTGACAAAGCCATCGAGCGCTACCGCAGCGACAGGAGCTCGGACGCCGTCATCGAACTGCACCAGGCCGCCGAGCCGCGTCGCCAGGAACTGGTGCGCAGACTTAACCTGGCCCCCAAAGGCACGGCAAGGCTGGTAGAGATGCGCGAGCGCCTATTGGCCATGAAGGATGCGACGGAACCGTTTCGCGCTGTCGATGCCGACTTCGCCCACCTGTTCGGCTCATGGTTCAACCGCGGTTTTCTGACCCTGCGTCCGATCGACTGGTCCACGCCAGCTGACATCCTGGAGAAGATCATCAGATACGAGGCGGTGCATGAAATCGCCGGCTGGGAGGAGCTGCGGCGGAGGCTAGCTCCAGCCGACCGCAGATGCTTTGCGTTCTTCCACCCGCGTCTCGCAGACGATCCGCTGATCTTCGTCGAGGTTGCGCTGACCAGGGCGATTCCCTCTGCCATCGCTGATGTGCTCGATGTAAACCGTTCGCCGATCACGGCCCAGGACGCCACCACCGCTGTCTTCTATTCTATCTCCAACTGCCAGGACGGACTGCGTGGCATCTCTTTCGGGAATTTTCTGATCAAGCAGGTGGTGGAGGATCTGCGCCGCGACCTGCCTGGCTTGAAGACCTTCGTGACGCTGTCGCCGGTTCCGGGTTTCGCTGGCTGGCTGGCAAGACTGCGCAAGGCGGCCGATGCCAGCCTCGATGATCGGACCCTCAAGACGCTCGAGCTGCTGGACGATCCGGGCTGGGCGGACAATCCGCAGAAGGCACAGGCCGTTGAAGCGGTGCTTCTCCCGCTCGCCGCACGCTATTTCATTAGGGAACGGGCCACCGGCAGACGGCCGGTCGATCCTGTGGCGCGTTTTCATTTGGGCAACGGCGCTCGCCTTGAACGGCTGAACTTTCTGGCCGATCGCTCCGCCAAGGCGATGCGGCAGTCCCACGGCTTGATGGTCAACTACTTTTACAAGTTGGACGACATCGAGGCGAACCACGAAGCCTTGGCGCAGCATGGCGAAATAGCCGCTTCGCCGGAGGTGAGAAAACTGGCGGCAACCGCTTCGACCGACACCGATATCGCGGCCCCGGTTCGTCGACGCCGCACCGAAATGCAGAAAACCTAATAAGCAGATTGGGAGGAGTTCAATGAGCAATCATCTGTTCGACGCCATGCGAGCATCCGCCAAGTCAGGCGAGTCGATTTTCATCGAGACCATTGATGGTCAGCGTTGGACATATGCAGATGCGCTGCGGCTCTCCGGACAGATCGCCAGCGCAATTGATGTGCTCGGCGTTCGCCCGGGCGACCGCGTCGCGGTCCAGGTGGACAAGAGCCCGCAGGCTCTGATGCTCTATCTCGCATGCGTGCGCTGCGGGGCGATCTATCTGCCGCTGAATACCGCCTATACGCTGACTGAACTCGACTATTTTATCGGTGACGCCGAACCGCGGCTCGTCATCGTCTCCTCGAAGTCGCGAACTGATGTCGAGAGGATCGCGCACGGCTACGGCGCGATTGTCGAAACGCTCGATGCGGACGGCGCCGGGTCGCTCATGGAGTTGGCCCGGGACGAGCCTGACGATTTTCTCGACGCGGCGCGCGCGCCTGACGATCTCGCCGCGATCCTGTACACATCCGGGACCACCGGCCGTTCCAAGGGCGCAATGCTGACGCACGACAACCTTTTGTCCAATGCAATAGCACTGCGCGAATGCTGGCAGGTGACGGCAGCCGACCGGCTGATCCACGCGCTGCCGATTTTTCACACGCATGGGCTCTTCGTGGCGACCAATGTCACGCTCATCGCCGGCGCCTCGATGTTTCTGCTGCCAAAGTTCGATCCGGAGGAAATCCTTGCTCTGATGCCGCGGGCGACGCTGATGATGGGCGTGCCGACCTTCTATGTCCGGTTGCTGCAGCATGAGGGCCTGAACCGGGAGACGGTCGCCAACATCAGGCTGTTCATCTCCGGCTCGGCGCCGCTGCTCGCTGAAACCCACGCCGCATTCAAGCAGCGCACCGGTCACGCCATTCTCGAACGCTACGGCATGACCGAAACCAACATGAACACCTCAAACCCCTATGACGGCGAGCGAAGGGCAGGGACAGTAGGTTTCCCACTCCCGGGCGTGTCGGTGAGGGTCACCGATCCGGCCACCGGCGAGACGCTCGGACCAGGCAAAACCGGCATGATCGAGATCAAGGGCCCGAACGTTTTCCGGGGTTATTGGCGGATGCCTGAAAAGACCGCGGCGGAGTTCACCAAGGACGGCTATTTCATCAGCGGCGACCTCGGCAAGATCGATGAGGCGGGCTATCTCCACATCGTCGGCCGCGACAAGGACCTGGTGATCTCCGGCGGCTACAACATCTACCCCAAGGAAGTCGAGGGTGAGATCGATCAACTCGACGGCGTCGCCGAGAGTGCGGTCATCGGCATTGCACATCCGGATTTCGGCGAGGGGGTGACGGCCATCGTGGTGCTCAAGCCCGGTGCCACAATGGACGAAAAGGCGGTGCTCAATGCGCTGCGCGACCGCCTCGCGCGCTACAAGCAGCCGAAACGGGTGATCTTCGCCGAGGACCTTCCGCGCAACACCATGGGAAAGGTGCAGAAGAACCTTCTGCGCGACCGGTTCAGCAACCTTTACATGCCCGCCTCCTAGAGCATGATGCCGAAAAGTGTGAGCGGTTTTCGGACGACATCATGCTCTATCTCTTTGATTTAGAGCCGGATTCAGATTTCAGGTCGACTTGACCTGAAATCATCCGGCTCTAGGAGGCGCTGACGACCCTGCGTTGGGGCTTGGGAGCGAGACCAACGCAGGCTGATCTACCACCGATGGAAATGAGAACGGGCGCCTGAAGGCGTTTCCCGAGGGAGGAAGCTATGAACATCCAGATTCTGTCGATTGCGCTGCTGGTCGGCATGTTCGTGATCGCCACCATGCAGCCGATCAATATGGGCGCGCTCGCCTTCGCATGCGCCTTTCTGGTCGGCTCGCTCGTCATGGCGATGAAGCCGGCGGAAATATTTGCTGGCTTCCCGAGCGACCTCTTCCTGACATTGGTCGGCATTACCTACCTGTTCGCCATCGCCCAGATCAACGGTACTATCGATTGGCTGGTCGAGGGCGCGGTCAAACTGGTGCGCGGACATGTGGCGTGGATTCCCTGGGTCATGTTCCTGGTCGCGGCCGTCATCACCGGCTTCGGTGCGCTCGGACCTGCGGCGGTCGCTATCCTGGCCCCGGTGGCGCTGGGTTTTGCGTTCCAGTACCGCATCAATCCGGTCATGATGGGATTGATGGTTATTCACGGTGCACAGGCGGGCGGCTTTTCGCCGATCAGCGTCTATGGCGGCATCACCAACCAGATCGTCGAAAAGGCGGGATTGCCGTTCGCGCCGACATCACTGTTTCTCTCCAGCTTCTTCTTCAACCTGGCCATCGCCGTCCTCGTATTCTTCGTCTTCGGCGGCTCGAAGGTGCTGCGTAAGTATTCGGTCGCGTCGGGACCGCTGCCTGACCTCCACCCCGAAGGCGTCACGCAGTCAATCGTCGGCCACGGCGGCACGCCGGCTACTCCGATCAGCCATCACGTCTTTGAGGAGCAGACAAAAAATGTGTCGGCGCTTTCCGGCCTGACGACGGAAAGGCTGACGACATTAGTCGGCCTAACCGCGCTCGCGGTCGGCGCACTTGTCTTCAAGTTCAATGTCGGCCTGGTGGCGATCACCGTCGCGGTCGCGCTCGCGCTTCTCTCGCCGAAGTCCCAAAAGGCAGCGATCGACAAGGTCAGCTGGTCGACGGTGCTCCTGATCGCCGGCATCATCACCTATGTCGGCGTCATGGAGAAGATCGGCACGATCGACTACGTCGCCCAAGGCATTTCAAGCCTGGGCATGCCGCTGCTGGTTGCACTCCTCCTCTGCTTCACCGGCGCCATTGTATCGGCATTCGCCTCGTCCACGGCATTGCTGGGAGCCATCATTCCACTGGCCGTGCCCTTCCTCCTGCAGGGACAGATCAGTGCCATAGGTGTGGTTGCGGCGATCGCGATCTCCACCACCATCGTCGACACCAGCCCGTTTTCGACCAACGGTGCGCTGGTCGTCGCCAATGCCCGGGAAGCAGAGCGCGAGGGCGTGCTGAAGACGTTGCTGATCTACAGCGCGCTAATCGCCATTATCGGCCCTGTCATCGCCTGGCTGGTTTTCGTGGTCCCCGGTTTGGTTTGAACGGTCGGCCAATCAGTCTGGCCGCTCCGGTGCAATTTGACCGGCGGCCAGGCTTGACCCGAAATGATCTGATCGGCGTTAACAAGAAAAACGGCGGCGCAGGCGGAGCTGATTGCCTATCAAGGCAGCCGTTTGGCCGATAGCGCCGCCCGCCCTGCCTGGCGGGCCATCGCTGCTCATGCGGCGGGTGAGGGCGCGTAGCGGCTGCCCAGCGAATAGCGGCTGCCGACATAGGTGAGCTTGTTGACGGTGGCGACCGCCGCGCCCGACCAGGTCCGCCGATGCAGGAGCAGGCAGGGGTCGCCGGGTCGGATCTTCAAATGGCGGGCCGCCATCTCTTCTGCGGCGACGGCCGAGATCACATGCTCCACTTCCGTCAGCGGCGTCGCCCGCTGGAGGTAGTCGTAAGTGGTGGTCGCCACGAAATCTTGCCGATGGTAGTCGGGTGCGAGCGCCGGATTGACAAAGCGTTCCTCGAGTTGGACGGGCACATCGTCTTCGAAATGCACGATGATCGAATGGGCGACCGGTCTGCGGCGCGTGAACTCGAAGGCGACGACGAGGTCCAGCGCCGGGTTGCGGATCTTCTCGAGGACGATGACCTCGGCCCTGTGGCGTGCGCCGCGCGCGGCGATCTCGCCGGCGATGTTCCTGATTTCGATGAGGGCCGATTGCGGTTTCGGCGGCGCCACAAAGGTGCCTACGCCCTGGATACGCAGCAGGTGGCCTTCCGAGGTCAGTTCCCTCAGCGCCCGGTGCACCGTCATCCTCGAGACGCCGAGCGTGCTGACCAGCTCGTTTTCGGAAGGCAGCCTGCGGTCCTTCGGCCAGTTGCCGCTGCCGATATTGCCGAGCACGTAGTCCTTGACCTTTTCGTAGAGCGGCCCGGCGGTTTCGGTAAGCCTGATCATCGTCCGCTCTCCATCCGGACGATGGTCTTCAACCCGCCGCTCACGCCGTCGATCAGGCGCTGGTAAGCGGCGGGAATTTCGCCGATCGCGATCTCGTCGGACACGAAGCGCGATAGCGCGGGCGCGAGATCGCCTAGCATCGCGACGGCCGGCGCAAGCTCGTCGGCGAAGGCATGGCAGCCGACAAGCGCGATCTCGCGCTCGACCAGCACGTTGGGGTCGAGGTCGAGGCGGCCATGCGAAATGCCGACCAGCGCCAGCGTGCCGCCGCCGGCCAAGACATCGAGCAACCGCGCCATCGCCGCCACGCTGCCCGTCGCGTCGACGGCATAGCGTAGATCGGGGGCATGGCGCAGATTGGGATCGCAGGGCAGGGCGTCCAGGTCGACGACGGTCGCGCCGCTCACCTCGGCCACAAGATCCGCACGCGCTGCATTGTGGTCGGCGACGAGGACCTGTCTCTCGCCCGGCCGCGACAGGAGCAGCGCCGCCAGCCCGCCGATCGGGCCGCAACCGGCAATAAGCACCGGCGCCCCGGCCGGCGCCGACAGCCGCCGCACTGCGTGCAGGGCGACCGCCAGCGGCTCCGCCATGGCGGCGATCGCGGGATCGAGCATGGGGTCGTGGCGCACAAGCAGCCGCGCCGGCAGCTGCGTCTCTTCCGCGAAGCCGCCGTCGCAGACCTCGCCTACAAAGCCAAGTCTGGCACAGACATTATGCCGGCCGGCGCGGCAGGCAGGACACTCGCCGCACCAGAAGCGCGAATCGGCCACAACCCGGTCTCCGAGCGCAAACTGGGACACGCCGGCCCCCACCGCGTTCACCTCGCCGGCGAACTCATGCCCGGCGACGCTCGGCGCGCGGCTGATCCACTGACCGGTGCGGAAGTTGTGGAGGTCGGAGCCGCAAATGCCGGCGGCCGTCACTTTGAGCCGCACCCAGCCAGGCGCTGGTTCGCCGGGAGATGGCACGTCCTCAACCCGCAAATCGCCCGCCGCATGGAGTCTGGCCGCCTTCATCATCCTCTACCGCGCCAGATATCGGTCGCGCACGCTGGAGACGGCGTGTTCATGCGAGGAGAAGCCTTCATAGCGGGCAAGTGTGCGGGCATGGCGCGCGAATTCCGGATAGGCCGCGGCCGTCACGTAGCCGATCGAAGAGCGCTTGACGAAATCCGTGACCGAGAGCGGTCCACAAGTACGCGCCCAGCGACTGGTCGGCAGCACGGCGTTGGGGCCTAGCCCGAAATTGCCGATCGAAACCGGCGTGTGCGGCCCCATCAGGATCTCGGCAGCTTCGGTGATGTGGCCAAGATGCACGAACGGGTCGGTGGAGAGGATCTCCAGATGCTCCGGTGCGTAGTCGTTGATGAAGCGGTAGCTCTCCTCGATCGAGGCCGTCAGCACGATGCCGCCACAGGCCCCGGTCAGCACCGCGGTGGAGAACGCGACCCGTTGCTCGGTCATGCGCGCCCAGTGCTCCGGCAGCGCGGCCAGTGCCTCCTCCGCCACGCGGCGGCTGTGGGTCACCAGATAGGCAGACGAGTCCGGTCCGTGCTCCGCCTCGATGAGGAGGTCGAGCGCGGCCAGTCCGCCATGCACGCTGTCGTCGGCGAGGATGATCGCTTCGGACGGGCCGGCGGGGAGGCCGGGATCGATGACGCCGGCAAGCAGCCGCTTGGCCGCGACTACCCAGGGGCTGCCCGGACCGACGATCTTGAGCGCGGCCTTGATTGTCTCTGTGCCGTAGGCGACCGCGGCGACCGCCTGCGCGCCGCCGCATTTGTAGACCGTTTCGACGCCGGCGAGGCGCGCCGCAACCAGCGTCGCTGCGTCCACCGAACCATCGGGCGCCGGCGGCGTGACGATGGCAAGCTCCGGAACGCCCGCCACCACTGCGGGCACTGCGGTCATCATCGTTACCGAAGGGAACGCCCCTTTGCCGCGCGGGACATAGAGCGCCACCGAGCGGATCGGCGTGAAGCGGTCGCCGGCAAAGGCGCCGGGCCGCATTTCCTTGAGCCACATCGCTTCCGGTTTCTGCTCTTCGTGGAAATGCCGGATGTTGTCGATGCCGAAGCGAATGGCGGCGATCACGTCCTCGTCGACCATGCCGAAGGCGGCGTCAAACTCGGTGGGGCTGACCTTCAGTCGCGTGGCATCGAGATCTGCCTTGTCAAAGTCGCGGGCGAAGCGAACGAGCGCGGCGTCGCCTTCTGTTCGGACCGCCTCGATGATCGGTGCGGCCTTCTCCATAAAGCCAGAGAGATCGGTCTCTGAGCGCCGCATCAATGCCGAACGAGCGGCGGCGTTGAGTTGGCTCAGATCGTGGAATGATACGTTTGGCATAGGATTCCTTTGCGGCCCGACGAGCCGGCTTTCCTCATTTCGATTTCAGGAAGATGTCGAGCCCGACCAACCTGTCGAGCAGGAAAACGGCGACAGCCGAGCAGGCGATGAAGACCACGGAGATCGCGGCGAGATCCGGCGTGATGATCGAGCGGATGGAGTTGTAGATCAGCACCGGCAGCGTCACGATTCGCGCATCCACGAGCAGCAGGCTGACCAGGAATTCGTTGAGCGCAAGAATGAACATCAGCAGCGAGCCGGTGATCACCCCCGGCATGACCGCCGGCAAGGTGACGGAGAAGAACACCTGGAGCGGCGGCGCGCCGCAATTGGCGGCGGCCAGTTCAAGGTCCAGGTCAAGCCCGGTGGCGCTCGCCGTCACCGCCCAGATCATGAAGGGCAGGTTGATGACGCAGCAGGCGATGCCGACCGGCCAGAGCTGGCCGAGAATGCCGGCGTTGCCGAAGATCAGCATGAGGCCGATGCCCGATCCGATCAGCGGGATGGTGAATGGCAGCAGCAGATAGATCTGGATCGTCTTCTCAAAACGCACCGCATATTTCGCCAGCGCGATGCCGGCCAGCGTGCCCACTGGAATGGCAACGATCGTACAGACCGTCGCGACCTGGAGCGTGCGCATGAAAGCATTGCGCAGGTCGGAGGCCTGCGAAATACGCGCGTACCACCGGAGCGACAGTCCATCCGGCGGAAACGTGATGATGTTGCCGTCGGTAAAGGAAGCGCCGAGCACCACGATCGTCGGCGCCGAAAGGGTCACCAGGGCGATCGTCACCAGGGTCCACAGGACAATCGATTTGCTGCGCGAGCCGATCACGTCCGCGACCTTCCCATGGCGAGCGTTCCGGCTCCAAACAGCGCGAACACCAAGCCGACAAGGATTGACCCGAGCGCGACCAGCATAAGCGCCAGCATCGCGCCGAGACCCTGGTCGGAGGTGCGGAAGAACTGGTCGTAGATGGCGTTGGCGATGAAATCCTGCGAGCCGCCGCCAAGGATCGCAGGGACTGCGAAATCGGTGAGCGAAAGCGTCAGCACCACCACGCCGGCGCCGACGAAGCCTGGACGAGCGAGTGGCAGCACGACGTGGATGAACGTGCGAACCCAGTTCGCGCCGAGCGATCCGGCGGCTGCCTCGAGCTCTTCGGGAATGGCGGTGAGCGCCGGCGCCACCATCAGTACGGCAAACGGCAGCATGTACTGGACGAGGCCGAACAGCACGGCGGGGTAGTTATAGATGAGCCGCATCGGGGCGACCCCGACAAGGCCGAGCGCCTCGTTCACCATGCCCTGGTTGCCGAGGATGATCAGCCAGCCATAGGCACGCACCACCTGGCCGATGAAGAACGGCAGGAACAGCGCGATCAGCAGGAATTTGCGCAATCCTGGCGAACGCGTGCGCACCATCAGATAGGCGTAGGGAAAGGCGAAGACGAGCGTCACCGCGGTGACGATCAGGGCGGCAACGAGGCTGCGCTGCGCGACGACCAGGAACAGTGGCTCGGTCAGCGCGCGGCGGAAATTGGCGATGGAATAGTCGTCGGAGAACTGGAAGGTGGTGGTGTCGAGCGTGCGCAGGCTGGCATCCGCGATCTGGATGAGACCAAGCACGAGCAGCCCGACAAGCAGCACCGCCGGAAGCAGCATCAGATAGGGCGTAGCGCGCCTGAACCGCGCCGGCCAGATAGCGGCGGCAACGCCTTCCAACGCATCCATGATGCGCCATGTCAGGGGATAGGCTGTCCTGGCTGCCCGCATGAAAAATCCGTATCCGACGTCGTGAAGGAACCGGTGCCGCGCTAGAGCAATTCCAGGAAAAGTGTTAGCGGTTTTCCGTCCGGAATTGCGTAAAAACAAAGAGTTAGCGCAGCACCGGCCGACCGGCGTCAGCCCTGCATGATCGCCTTGAACTTGGAAAACCACTCGCTCTCATTCTCGACCTGGATCTTCGACGAGATGCGGATGAGGCGCTGGAAATCCGCTTCGGTGGTCGGATAGGACGGATCGCCCACCAGATCCTTCGGCGGCGTGAGGCCCGGCACCACGCCCGGCAAGCCAAGCCCGTCCAGCCAGATCTGCTGGGCTTCCTTGGTCAAGGCGTGATTGATGTACTGCTTGGCCCAGTAGAGTTCGTTTTCCGGCAGGCCCTTGGGGATCCACAGACCGTCAGTGTCGAATTTTGCACCCTCTTCCGGCACCACCCATTCGATTTTGACGCCGTTCTTGCGCGCCTCCCGGGCGTTGGTCGAGATGGTGCAGGCGGCGTCGATCTCGCCGTTCTGGAACCAGGTGGTGAAGTCGGGATCTTCGCCCAGCAGCGGCTGCTGTGCCTTCATCTTGGTGATGAAATCCCATGCCGGCTGCATGTTGCCGGGAATGTCCTCCAGCTTGCCACCACCGGCGACCTGGGCGGGGAAATGGAAGCCGATGCCGTCATTGTAGAAGGCAAGCCGACCCTTGAACTTCGGGTCGAGCAGATCTTTCCAGGACTTGGGCGGTCCATCCGGGAATGCCGCAGGCCGATAGGCAAGCACATAGACATAACCGTAGGTATTGACGATCGGGAAGCCTTCCAGGCCGGCCGGCTTGGCAAGGTCCGTCACATTGGCGAGGTTCGGCAGGTCGGAGAGGTCTTCCGTCACGCCGCGCAGTGCCGATTTCGTGGCATTGGTGGTGGTGTCCCAGTTGATATGGATCGGCGGGACGCGTTTCTGCGCCACGGCCGCCCAGACCTTGGGCTGAATCTCGTTGTCTTCGGTCAGGTCGTGACGGACAGCAATCCCCGTCATCTTGGTGAAGCTGTCGGACACCCCGGCCTTCAGGCTATCCACCCAGCTGCCGCCCCAGGCGCGCACGATGATCTCCGCCGGCTTTTCCGGTTCCTGCGCATAGGCGCCGCGCAGGCCGAGCGCCGAGGCGCCGCCAAGCGCGGCGGTGGCCTGAAGGAAGGTTCTGCGGGAAAGATGGGATATCTTCGGCTTAAAGCGCTTCATCTGCATTCTCCTCTGGGTTTGACCGGTCTCCGGTTCTATCGAAAAACAAGCATGTCCCTGGCATTCCACCCCAGGAACACGCTTTCGCCTATGTCGAACTGCGTGTGCGCGGCGGGATCATGGTCGAAAACGCGAATGACCTCGTCGCCAATTGCGGCGCAGGCGACCTCGTAGACCATGCGCTCGCCTTCGAAGATGGTGTCGGTCACAGTCCCGGCCAGCATGCAATCAAGCTTCGACAGCTGCGCAGCATCGCCGGCGAGACGGATCTGTTCGGCGCGGATCGCTCCCGATGCCTTGTCGCCCTCGGCAGGCGGATTGACCGGATCGCCGACCTTTCCGGCAAGCATCAGGTCACCCCGAACGATGGAAACATCGCCCATTTCCGATACGGCCCGTACCGTGCCGGCAATGAAGTTGGTGACGCCGATGAAATTGGCGACGAAGGCGTTGCGTGGCTGGCGGTAGGTGTGGATCGGCCGTGCCTTCTGCTGGATCTCGCCCTGATCCATGACGACGATATCGTCGGAAACCACCAGCGCCTCGCGCTGGTCGTGGGTGACATTGATCGTGGTGACGCCGAGCTCACGCTGGATGCGGCGGAATTCGAGCTGCATTTCCTCGCGCAGCTTGCGGTCGAGTGCGGCGAGCGGCTCGTCGAGAAGCAGCAGGTCGGGCTCAAACACCAGCGCGCGCGCAATCGCGACGCGCTGCTGCTGCCCCCCGGACAGTTCGTGAATGCGCCTGCCGCCGTAGCCTCCGAGCCGGACCAGCGCGAGATATCGCTCGACGCGGTCGGGAATGGTGCGTGCGTCGCGCCGACGCATCTTCAGTGGGAAGGCGACATTCTCGGCCGCCGTCATATGAGGAAACAAGGCAAGTCTCTGAAAGACCATGCCGATCGACCGCTTGTGCGGTGGCACCGCGCTCACCGCTTCACCGTTGATGAAGATCTCGCCGCTGCTCGGGGTCTGGAACCCGGCGATCATGCGCAGGAGGGTTGTCTTGCCGGACCCAGACGGCCCGAGAATGGTGAGAAACCGGCCCTTCGGCAGATCGAAGGACGCATTCTTGACGGCTTGAACCCCATCGAAGTCCATCCCGACGTTGCGGACCGTGACGGCGATTTCCCTGTCGCCTTCCGCTTCGTGCGAAGCTGCGGCCCGAAAACGCTCCTGCATTGTGGTTCCCCTTTTGTCGCCGGTCGCATGCAAGAACGTCCAGCGTGTCAGGTGGTATATACAACCATATACAAGCTCGGTCTACACAGTCCTCGTTGCGCCGCATCTCAGTCGCTCAGATGGATGCGAGATAGCCGCCGTCGACCGGGAGGCAATGCCCGGTGACATAGGCGGATGCCCCGCTCGCCAAAAACACGACGGCGCCGGCCAGATCCTGCATCGTGCCGAAGCGCCGCTGCGGGATCTTGGCCAGCATCGCCGTCTGCCAGTCGGGATCCTGGTAAAAGGCGTCCGTCATCGCCGTATGGAAATACCCCGGAGCGATGGCGTTGACGCGGATGCCGAGCGATGCCCATTCCGCGGCGAGTGCGCGGGTCATGCCCAGAAGCCCGGACTTGGACGAGCCGTAGGGTACCGCGGTCGGAATGCCGACATAGGAGGTCAGCGAGCAAAGATTGATGATCGCGCCACCGCTGTTGTCGTCAGCCATCCGCCGCGCCGCAGCCTGCGCGCAGAAGAAGGCGCCCTTCAGATTGGTCGATACGATGCGGTCCCATACCGCCTCGTCCACGTCGAGCGAGGGCTGGACTTGTTCGTAGCCGGCGTTGTTGACCAGAATGTCGAGCCGACCAAAGGCATCCGCGATCTCGTCGACCACCACGCGGATGCGATCGGTGTCGAGCACGTCGAGAGACCGGCAAAGCGACCTTCGCCCATGTGCGCTAATTCGGTCCGCCGTTTCACGAAGGGAATTTTCGTCGCGGGCGGTCACCGCCACATCGGCACCGACCGCCGAGAGCGCCTCCGCCATGGCCTGGCCGATGCCGCGGCTGGCGCCCGTCACCAGCGCCTTTTTTCCCGTCAGGTCGAACAGGCGAGCGGCGTCCATGGCGGTTTCCTGCATTCCCGAAAAAAACCATGCGGTCGGATTGGAAACGAACACCAGTTGCGGCCGGTTGTCTATACATCTTGCGCTATTGCGGGGGTGCCACCAAACGGCGCGGCGCCGGTTTGCGGCGATCGCTTGAACGACGGCATCCCGGATGGCCCCCCATCAGAACGCCATCAACTGGCGTCTCGCTAGCAAAGCCATTAAGCTCTATCAACGGCAAAGGGAGTCCCACATGGTCGAACCGCGGCTTTCCGTGCGCAGCGCAAAGGCGCGTGATCTTGCGCACCGGCTGGCTCGGCGCGAGAACCGCTCGATCGCCGACGTGGTTGAGCGCGCGCTGAATCCTATGAGGTCCGGCACGCCGGTCGTGAGCCGGCGTCGACGTTCTACGCGCGTATCGCTAGCGCTTATGGCGTCGAAATCGACCTTGAAGCGACGATCCGGGGCGCTCGGCAGGTTGATTCGGGACCTGAGCTTTGATCTTCCCCTGCTGGCAGGGTCATTTCCGAGACGCTGAAGAAGTCGCCCGAGCCTGCCTTGTCGCATGGTTGTTCGCCATGGCGCCTCGACACGCTCGCCTGAGACATTGAATTCACCCTATCGGCGCGATTTTCCCGGGCGCCCTTGTCCAACCACCCCCGCTGAATGCGGGGTGATTGGACAATTTTGCATGGGAGGAAAAGTTCAGCGCATCAACGGTTGCCCGCCCATGGCGCACGACCCCTAAGGACCTTGCCGGGCTGTGGCTGTTCTTCTTGCGAAGCGACCACCGGTTGAGGCAAGGAAGCTGTGTGACTGGTATCCAAGGTCATTCCGCTGTTGTCGACGCCAGTAGGGAAGCCGCGGGTCGGGTCGCGGTCCGGGTTTTGATTGGCAGCGAGCGAGACTCCTGTCGACAGGGCGAGGAGGGCGATAGCGGTTACAAGTTTGTTCATCGTACTGTTCCTTTCAATAATGAGCAGACCCGCCGACGGCGGCTCGCGCGGAATTGACTCCTGCTTTGCGAAATCCCGTCGGCTCTCTGTCTCGCCATCATGACGAGGCTTCCCGCTCATGGATGAAACTAGGCTGGGCCTGTCGCAGAGATTTGCCCGAGTGCTATCGAAGTGTATCCGAATGTATGAGAATCCATGCGAGGTCCCGCAGCCCTTGGACTTCGACAAATTTGGCTACAATTTTTTTTGGCCTCCTGTCGGCGTTTGCGCGGCCAGATACCTGTCGGGCGCCGGTCATCAGGTCCAGGTAAGCGGAGCTGCCGAAGAACGCCGATGACGTAAAAGCGGGACAATTCCCCTGATCGGGTGAACGCATAATTTGCTGATCGGGCGACCGCGCGGCGCCCACCATCAGGTGGTTCGCGACCGTCGCTTTAAATTGTGCGGCGGCTGTGTTGATGCGCTTATGAAAAGATGGTAACGCGGTATTAAAGATTGTTTCGGGTTGTTACCTCTGGGGCGGGGCGAATGGGATTGGTGGTACCGCGGGCATGGCTGTGTGCCGGCCTACTGATAGGCTTGATGATGTCCGCGACGCCGATGGAGAAGGCTTCGGCCGACGTCGTGCCTGGCGCCATGGCCACCGGGCAGCCAACCTCCGTCCCTGTCGGCTACATCGAATTCTGCAGACGGCGGGCCGCGGAGTGCGCAATACGATCAGGCAGGAGCGCCCCAGTCCTTCTGTCCGCGGGCATGGAAGGCAAGCTCGCCTCCGTCAACAAGCTGGTGAACAGATCGATCAGGCCCGCGAGCGATTTGGACGTCCACGGCATGATGGAATTCTGGTCCTATCCTGACGGCGCGCTCGGCGACTGCGAGGATTATGTCCTGCTCAAGCGCCAGTTGCTCAGGCAGCAGGGCATATCGCTGTCGAACCTTCTGATCACCGTCGTCAGGAAGCAGGACGGCGAGGGGCACGCGGTGCTGACCGTCAAGACCGACAAAGGCGATTATGTGCTCGACAACCTCAACGACGATGTGAAGCCTTGGTCGGTAACTGGATATCGATTTATAAAAAGGCAGTCGTCTACGCATACCGGGCGCTGGGTCGCGATAATCGAACACCCCGATGTACTGGTCGGGGCAGTCGACTGAACCTCCCGAATTAGCGGATCGACAATGCCTGGCGCTGGCGCTCATGCCGGAGAACGGCCAGGGAAGCCCGGCTGCGCGCCTGTTTCCGCACCGGCCCAGGCACATGACCCGTGATCTTGAGTCGCACTGCATGGGAGTTCCATTCCAGGCATAGGCTTATTACGAGCACCCGGAAGCGCTTCCTTGCGGCGCTCGATAAGCTAATGTCCCTCAGCCGGAACTCGATTTCATTCCGCGCCTGATGCCGGTAGAGCTTACTCTTCTGCCCGTGTTATGGACATGTCGAATGCTGGAGGATACAGGATGAAATTGAGAGACGCGGCACTTGCTGTCATTTCGAAAAAACGCAGAGGCGTGGCCTGGTATAAGGTCTCTCAGAAGAAGGCCGACAAATACGGCTTCTATGTTTATTCCAGTCATATGGTCTGGAAAGACCAGCCGTTTTTCCGAAAGGCGCTGCAGCGGGTCAAAAACATCCGTGGGATTCCAGATCCCCGGGCTTTCGTCCTGCAAAGCTGCTTGCGATCGATCGAGCGTATCGACGGCGATGTGGCCGAATGCGGCGTAAGGCAAGGCCGCTCGACCATATTCATGCTGATGAGCGATCTTCGGCCACGGCACTACCACCTTTTTGACTCGTTCGCTGGCCTCTCGGAACCGACCGCAGAGGATCGCAAGCCTAACGGCCGAACGCCATGGAAGTCCGGCGATCTCAGCACCGACGAGAAGGTAGCCAGAGAGAATATTTCCGACTTCAGCAACACCACTTTTCATGTCGGATGGATACCGGAAACTCTTTCCAACGTATCTGACCGACGTTTCGCCCTGGTCCATATCGACGTCGATCTTTACGAGCCGACACGTGACGCGCTCGCCTTCTTCTACGATCGAGTGTGCGCGAATGGCATGATCATATGTGACGACTACGGCTCTGCGCTCTGTCCTGGAGCCCGAAAGGCCTTTGATCAATTTTTCGAAAACCGCCCGGAAGGCGTCATCGAACTTCCAACGGGGCAGGCGATTGTCGTAAAGGCAAGCTAGTGCGCGGCATTCCGCGCCAACCAACCGCAGGTTCGCGCGGTGTTCAGCTTGCACAAACAGTCCCACGAAGAACTGGGGAAAACAGAAAAATTGCGCAACAAAAGTAGCAGCTATTGGGAAAACTGGTGCGGTCGAGAATTGTCGCACTTTGAGGCAGGCAAAGGACTTAGCAGAGAAATGGCTCTCACCTCGTCCCTTGATTCCATTGCAGGACCCGGCGGGGCGCCCGCACCCTTGAGCTACTTCAAGCAGCGAAAGATTCTCGCCCCTTGACGGTTGCCCACGCCGGCTGCAGAATCTCTGGCATGGCGCGGGAGATAGGCATTGGCGACGAGGTGGCTGTGACTGCCACGGTGCGCCGGCGTGTCACTGAGGGCGGCGTAAGCGTCTCGATCCCGAGCTACAATTTCCCGCATTCGAGACAGCACGTCTAAAGGTCAAGCGCGGCCAGAAGATCAACCTTACCGGAGACACCCGGATAGACGATGAGGGCGTCAAGGTCACGATCGGACCTCGCGGTCACGGTCGACATAGGAACGGTCAGTCTGTGGCGAAATATCGGGCGCCAAAGCGCAAGGTGTCGCTGCGCGACAAGGCGGGACTGAACGCAACAAGCCCTAGTGGCGATGATAAGCCTGAACCGTGCAACCGCGCGGCGACTGGTGGCGATGAGATAAGCTGAATCCAGCGCCCTCGATTAAAGACTGAAGACGAGTATCTTTTTCTTTTGGAACCCGCGCCACAACGGTCTGTGCGCGGTTGACGATGTCGGCAAAGATGCGATCAGCCTTATCCTGGCCCAATCCCCTGCGGACATGCTGGTAAACAGCGAGGAGCAGAACGACATCATAGCTGTCCCTGAGAACGGATGGAAGCTTTCGGCTCCCCAAGTTCATGGCATCAAATCGGCTTTCGACGCCAGATCCCAGAAAGATCGAGCGAGCCACGCCGATATGCGGTTTCAGGATGTCGATGCCGTGGATGTAAGCCGGCCTATGCTTGGCGATTTCATAAGCGACGATGCCCATGTTGCAGCCGACGTCGAGGATCGTCTTGCCGGCGTAGTCTACCCCACACGAAAACAGCCCGTCGAGTCGATCCTCCCACGTTCCTGCGAATTTCTTGCGGGTGTTCCAAAATAGCATGAATTAGCCTCTCGTGGCTGGACCAGGTCGGCGGCGTTATATCGGTCAAGAGCGCGCTGTGCTAGTCTAGTTTCCGTCCACAAACGTCTAGCGCTGAATGGCTGCGGCTACTCTCCATCGACACGAAGAGACGATGTCACGGCGGCAAGGCACGGGGTGTCTGTACGATGACGCCTACGACGGAGCAAAGTACGCGTTGAAGAACTGTTCAACGATGTCGTCGACGACCGATCTCTTTACGTGCCGTAAGTCCTCTTCGTAGCTATGAGTGAGGCCTCCATAGGTGACAAGCTCGAATGAGGGAAGGTAATGGACATTGTCCCGTTCCCGGCAGACTTGACCAAGCACAGCCCGAAGAACGGATTTGCCTTCAGTGTTCGCCGTGACGACATCCGCGTCTTGAAACGTCCGAGCCAATGCAACCGGTGAGACTGTGAGAATTATCGGTGCATCGGGTTTGTGTTGACGGACCATGTCCACGGTAGCCATCACGTTGGCATAATTTTCCTGAAAGCTGCTGACGTGAAGCGTCGTTTCCTGCATTCCGCCTCCGCCACGATAAAGCGGTTTCTGTGCTGCTACCTTGCCACTGGCCCTGTTGATGAAGACCTCAGTCATTCCGAAGGTAAATATGAATGCCGTGGCCGCATCGAAGCCAACCCGCATCTCCCTGTTCATGCTCTCGATCACCTCTTTGAGAACTTCCGGAGATTTGGCGAGGATGAGACGGCGGTAGGGGTCCTGAAAGCAGATCGGACCCCAAGGCGCAGGTTTTTTGATCTGCCACCAGTCGTCATTGGCTTGATCCCACAAGCCGAGCATTTGCTCAATCTGAAGGCGAACAGTGAACGTGTTATAGAAGTTCATATGCTCTCGCCCGGGCAGCTCATCTACAATGGCTTGCGCTGGGTCGAAACTGATATTTCTGTAAGACGGAACGCAGGCGACCTGCTTGCTTGTTAACGCAAGACGAATTTCCTCCGCAAAGCAACTTCCCATCGTGAAGAATATATCTTTTCGAGTGAATACTGCATTTTTACGGATTGTAATGACGCCTGAACTGGAAAAATCGCCATACTTGTTATTCAGTTTGTCCGCAGCCGCCAAATGGATAGGTTGAATGTACCCGAGTCGCTTGCGGAGCCGAAGATACTTTCGTCGAACTCGCTCTAGCAATGTCACATCGCTCCATGATCGTCATAGTTGGCCGCTGACAGCAATGCCCGACGTTTAGCCCGCTTCCCCGCTGGCCGCAATCCGGCCGGCACGCCGCCAAAGCTCGCAATCACTGCCGTCGTGCGGAAGCCCATTATCGTCGCAAACGCTCTCTTCAAAGCCAACCGAAAATAGGCCCTAAGCCCCGATCATTAAAGCGACTGCTCTAAGACACGCCAAGAATCGCGGCGACGCTGTTGCAGAGCAGCACCAAAATTGGCATAGAACGTCTCCCTCTCATCTGGATTTTGCGCATAGAGGATTTTGGTGCCGACGTTCAGTGGAGTCGACAGGATCTTTTTGTGTGACTATGAACGTTAAATTGCTAAAATATCACGCTTACAGCCGTTGGTTCGGGCGTCCCTCATGGAATGCTTCGTATCTGTTCGGACGGGCCTGCCGGCGGCTGAAGCCAGGCGATATTGTCATAGATGCCGGCGCGAATCTGGGTGAGATCACCTCGGCCTTGGCTAAGACGGGCTCGACGGTTCATGCCTTCGAGCCAGACCCCTACACCTTCGAACGGCTGCGCAAGAACGTTGGAGCATTCAAAAATGTCCATCTCTATCAGCAGGCGCTTGCCGACCAATCCGGGACTGCGAAGCTCTACCGGTCACGTAAATTCAGTTCTGACCCAGACTTTTGGTCGCAATCCTCTTCCTTGTATGCAGACAAATCTAACATCTCGAAAGACGACTACACTGAGGTTGAGCAGTTAAGCATAGTTGATTTCGTTAGAGGGCTTGGATCTCCAGTGCGGATACTGAAGATTGATGTAGAGGGCGCGGAAGTGCCAATGCTCGAATCGATATTATCCTGCGGATTGATGAACAAGATCGATATGATCTTTGCTGAAACCCACGAGAAAAAAATCCCACAGCTTGCAGAACGTACGCGCGCGCTCCGCGAAGCAATCAAACGAGATTGGGCCAATAAAATCAACTTGGACTGGCACTAGTCATCTCCACTGGATGTTGACGAGTTGGATCGCGCCTTCATAACCACCTTTGCCATCACCTGTAACAAGTCGAGTGATGAGCGACGTTCGAAAAAAACATGGCGATCCGAACATGGCCGCTGCGACCTTGTGCGGACAGCCCCTTGAAATTTGTGAGCTCAAATGAAGAAAAGAAGCCAGTTTCATATTTTCCGTAGATCGATTGCCGACACAATTCAGTATAGATTTCGCAATGCGCTGAGGAAAGACGATTTAGAAGCGCGTGGAAATCTATCGCCAGTTTCTCAAAAAGAAATCTTGCTTGTGGCAGTCGTCAGGAACGAATACCCTGAGATAATTCCATTCCTTGATCACTATCGATCGATCGGCGTTTCCAGATTTGCCATTGTCGATGACCGTTCTGAGGACGGGACACGGGAATTTCTGTTGAGCCAGCCAGATGTGGACGTATTCATCTCACGAAAGACCTATGGAGAAGCAGGGCGCGGAACTTTCTGGCGACAGGATATAATCCGCAGATACGGGTTCAACCGGTGGTACGTGATCGTGGATGCGGATGAATACCTGGTTTATGATGGCATGGATCGCCACGATCTGCATGACCTCGCCGGTTGGATCCAAAAAAGAGGCATGAAGCACCTGCTGGCGCCGATGATCGACATGTATCCGGCAGGAGACTTAAGGGACTTTCCGTTTGACCCAAAACGCGCTCCTTGGGAGATAGCCGATCATTTCGATGCTTCAGGATACGATTACTCGACGAGCCCGCAAAATATCAAAATCCGAGGTGGCCCGAGAAGCCGGGCGTTTGGTACGCACACCCTAACCAAATATCCGTTCGTATACGGAGATAGATTGACGATCTTAAATTCAATTCACGCTCCGCTACCCTATTGGCGTAACCACGTGGAGAGTTATGGCGCTCTTCTTCATTTTAAATTTTTCTCTAATTTCACGACGAAGGCTCAGGTCGCGGTCGATGAAGGCCAATATTGGAACGGTGCGTCAAAATACAAGGAATACCTTTCCGCCACTATCGGCAAGCCGGACTTCAATGTGATGAGCGAAATTTCGCAAAGGTATTCGGGTATTCAGGATATAATCGGTACGGGCCTGACCCAAGCTATTTCTTGGAATGATTAGATCGACAACCCGGTCCTTGGCTGCTCACCAATTCTCGCGGTTGGGAGCCCGATTTTGCTAGAGGCTCTATTCCAAAGCCCAGGCGATCATTCCTCTTGGACCCTTCGGAGAGTTGTGTATGCTCCCATAGTCGCCGATCCCGTCAACGCGGGCTGGCATCCGGATTCGGCATTGACTGCGGGTCCGAACAAAGTCACAGACAAGCAATCCGACATAGATTTATAGCAGATGTGCGAGCGGTGTCGCGAAAGTCGCATGGATCGGCAAAGGCCAACTGACACCGACGACACATCGCAGCAGGAAACCGAATGAGCGCAAAGAGACGAATTTCAGCGGCCTTGGCGTACCCGCTGGTCAAGCGCTTGATCCTCGAGAACCTGCCGCCGCACATAAAGCTGTATCTCGCCGGTTTGCTGTGCACGATTGCCGGTGCGGCGGCGACGTCCGGATTTGCCTGGATCATGCGTGACATGATCAACAGCATCTATATCGACAGGAACGCCGCCGCCGTTTGGGGTATCAGCGCGGCAATCATCGGACTTTCCGCTGTCAAGGGCATCGCGGCATACGGTCAAACCATTACGACCGGAAACGTCCGCAGGGCCATCGTGTCGGACCTCCAACACCGGCAGTTTTCCCGGCTGATGCGCCTCGACATTGGCCATTTCGTCAATCAGCATCCGGCCAAATTCATTTCCAAGATAATGTTCAATGCACGCGCCGGTGCGTCCGTCATCATCACGCTGACGAGCAACACGGCCTCTGACGTTTTGACCCTGGTCGGACTGGCAAGTGTCATGGTCGTGCAGGACCCGACCATGTCGCTTATATCGGCGGCGGCTTTGCCGGTGATCTTCCTCTCGGTGAGCACGATCACGCGAAAGATCAAGTCGCTGGCAAGGGGCGAAACAGAGCTGGCGGCACAGGTCCAGTCGATCGGCACGGAAGCCATAGACGGCATTCGCACCATCAAATCGTTCCAGCTCGAGGACAAGGCGATCGCCAGTTTCGCTAAGGCTGTCCGCAAGATGGAAAGGCGCGGCGTCCAGATCAACCGGACATCGGCGTTGATGAGTCCATTGATGGAGACGGGCGGCGGCTTCATCATCGGGCTTTTCCTCATTTATGCCAGTTGGCAGACTCTCGGAAACGGCAAGACACCAGGCGAATTCATGGCCTTCATAACCGCCTTTCTGCTTGCCTATGAGCCCGCCAAACGGCTGGCCCGGGTCAATGTCGATATCCAGAAGCTAATGGTTGCCGTCGAGCAGATGTATGATTTGATCGACACGCCCGAACAGCGACAACTCGCAACCGCAGGCGAGCGACTGACCGGCGTCGAGGGCGGTATCCGTTTTGAAGATGTGGCCTTCTCCTATGGAGGCAACAGCCCGGCGCTGCACGGTGTTTCCTTCGAGGTCCGACCTCGTGAGAAGCTGGCGATCGTTGGCCGCTCCGGCGCTGGCAAGACCACCATCGTCAATCTGATCTTGCGCCTGATGGAGCCGGACAGGGGCAGGATCTTCATCGACGACAAGGACATTGCCAAGATCAGCCTGGCCGACGTTCGCGACAATATCGCACTGGTGTCACAGGATATCTTCCTGTTCGAAGGTTCTATCCGTGACAATATTCGCGACGGACGCCCGAACGCCACGGATCAAGAAATCGATTCCGCGGCGGAACTCGCCCGGGTCACAAGTTTTGCATCGAACCTTGAAAGCGGGCTCGACACGCTTGTCGGGCCGGGCGGTGCCAACCTGTCGGGCGGGCAGAAGCAACGCGTTGCCATCGCGCGCGCCCTGCTCAAAGACGCTCCGGTGATTGTCTACGATGAAGCAACATCCGCGCTCGACGGCGAAAACGAACGGGCGGTCATGGAGGCTGCCTTCGACGATGCATTTCAGCGCACTGTGATCTGCATTGCGCACAGGCTTTCAACCATCAAGGCGGCCGATCGCATTCTCGTATTCGACGCTGGCATCCTCGCGGACTCCGGGACTCATGAAGAGCTTGCCAGGCGCAGCGAAATCTATCGCTCGATCTTCCATCTGGAGACGTCCGCTCCGCTCGTCGAAAGCGGCAAAAAGCTGCGGCAGAGCGTATTGCGCTGAAGGCCGATGACCAGTTTTTACCACGGTTCCTACATCCGGTATGTGATTGGTGGATTGGGCCTGCGGTTGCGCAGATACACAAAGGCCGTGCGGACGCTGTTTACCGGCTCCAGGCCTCGTTCCGTTCTTGAGCAGCAGGCCAAGGTCGACGCGCTGATCGCGCGCAGGGACTGGACAGGGCTTGAAGCAAGTACCAATGAAATGGCCATCATGGCCGATCGTGCCCGCGACCCTGAGATGATGCAGAAGGCAGGCCAGGCGTTCGAACGGCTGGGCAACTTCGCGCGGGCGGCCGAGCTTCGGCTTTCCGCTCGCCGGCAACGAAAAGGGAAAGGCGCCAATGAGTGGACTGGAGAAGACCTCGGTTCGGATAGGCTGCTGATCGATCTTGTGGAGGATGACCCTCGCAGTCTTGGCCGGGTTATCCGCCATGCGCGACTGGCCGGCGCCGCCGCTGCATGTGCGCAAAGTGCGACGATTCGGGTCGAGCCGCGCCTCGTATCGCTTGTGCAGCGGACGTTCCCCAACGCAACCGTGGTCCCAGCGCAGCAGAATGTCGTTGGTGACAAATTTGCGACCTTCGAAAATCTCGCCTGGATTTTCGGCCGCGATGCCGAAAGACTAGCCGCCGACTTCGTGCCGCTGCGGGCCGATCCTGAACTCGTCGAGATCTTCCGCAAACGCTATCGCTCGATGACGGATCAACCATTGGTCGGCCTCTCCTGGGGCAGCAAATCCCATAGCAAGGACGTGCCTGATTTCCCCGAATGGGCACGGTTCATCGCCCGGACACAGGCGACGTTCGTTTCCCTCCAATACGGACAGATCAAGCCGGCGCTGCGGCGCCTGCGCAACGGCAATGACGCACGGCTTATCTATGACGACAGTGTCGACCAGATGCTTGATATGGACCGTTTCGCCGCGCAGATCGCCGCGCTCGATGCCGTGGTGACGATCAGCAATACGGCGGCCCATCTGTCCGGAGCACTCGGCGTGCCGACCATTTTCCTGATCGACGACAAGTTTCAAACAGCGTGGCCGGTGACTGGCAATCGAACGCCCTGGTATCCGAACGGCATCGTCATGCGCAAGGAAGGTCGTCCGTGGCCGGTGGTACTCGACGACGTCGGCCGGCGGCTCTCGTCGATTCTGACGGCGCGTTCGACGCTGTCTAGCGATAGTTGAGGGTCGCTGTGCCGAGCAGACGGTCCATCCTTGAAAAGGCAAAAGCCGCCGACCTGCGCCCGCAAGGTGTTGACGGCAAGCGGCTGCAGAAGGTTCTCGATCGGGCAAGGAAGTTTTTTAAGCGCCCCTCGCGCCATGCTGACGAAAGCGTCAAACGGCATGCGAGCCTGATGGCGCAGAGTGTCGAACGGCGTGACTGGCAGGCGGCCCGGGAACATGCGCTGGCACTCGGCCTGCTCGGTGAGCAGCTTGGCGATCGCGGGCTTGTCAAAAAAGCCGGGCGTGGACTGAGACGCCTCCGCGGCGGCAATCGTGCCTGGCAGTTGATTGCGTCGAGCAAGCAAGTGCCCGGCCGGCCCGAATGGGATGGCAGTGATCTTGCTGGTCGCAGGCTTGCCGTCGAGCGGCGCGAAGGCGATCTCGCAATCTTCCTCCAGTTCGCGTCGCTGCTTGGCCCGGTGGTCGCGGCCGCCGACCGGTGCACCGTCCTGATCGAGCCGCGACTGGCGCCACTTTATCGCAGAACATATCCCGCGCTCGATGTCAGACCAGAGGCGGAAGCGGCGGCGGCGGTCGACGCCGATGTCTTCGCCTGCTTCGAGACACTGGCGAGGCATTTTTGGCCGGATGAGCCGACAGCGCGTGCGCCCTTCGTTCCGTTGGAGCCGGACCGCCGGCTTGTCGCCGAGTTGCGCGGCGCCTATCTCGATCATGGCCCGGGGCCCCTGATCGGCTTTGCCTGGGGAAGTCTGAACAAAAGCAAGGACCTGCCGGTTCTGGATGACTGGCGGGCGCTGCTCGGCGGTCTGCCGGGCCATTTCGTCAGCATGCAATATGGCGATGTCGGGCCGGCGCTCTCCGAATTCGAGCGGTGGGCGCCGGGACGCATCATCCATGACGCGTCCGTGGACCAATTGTCGGATATGGACCGCTTCGCCGCGCAAATCGCCGCCCTCGACGCGGTGGTGACGATCAGCAATACCGGTGCCAATCTGGCGGGAGCGCTCGGCGTGCCGACCGTCGTCCTGCTCGACGATGGGTTTAGGCTGTCGTGGCCTGCCTTCGGCGAGACCGTCGCCACATATCCAAGCGTTCGACTGGTGCGAAAGGGCGGCCAGGCGTGGGCGTCCGCGATGCGGGAAGCACGTGGACGGGTTGCGCAAATCATCGGTGGAGTTGGTGATGGAAGCTAGTCAACTGCTTCGCCGGGTTCGCCGCTTTGTCGCGCTCGCAGGCTACAATTACAAGGTCTGGTTCCGTCGTCACCGGCGGCAGCTTTTCCTGCGCTGGCGCGATGGCGACATTGCCGATCAGATGGCGGATTATAGGCGAAGCATCGAGGCGCGCGACTGGTCGGCGGCGCTGCCGAAAGCCCTGGCGCTGGGATCGATCGCGAAGTCGAGGCGCGAGGTCCACCTGCTGGACGAGCTCAGCAAGGCGCTGATGCGCATGGGCGCCTACGGCCCGGCGGCCGAACTCAAGATCGCCCGGCGCCACATCGTCGAGGGCCGCGCCGACGGCGAATGGCTGGGCCAGGATATCTCGGGCCAGGTCCTGCTCGTCGATCTGATGGAAACCGAAAAGCAGGGTCTGGCCACCGCGATCCACCATGCGAGTTCCGTCGGCCGCGCGCTCGCCCGGGCCGCTCGTCTGATCGTCCTGGTCGAGCACCGCTTGGTGCCGCTGTTTCAGCGGACATTTCCCGCCGCCGATGTGCGGGCCGTCGGTCAGGGGACCAAGGCAGCTTATGGCGAGGCCCATCTCTTTGCCGGCGTCCAGCATCTGACCGCCGTGTTCGAGACGGATGAGACCACGATCCGGGAGCATTTTGTTCCCCTGAAGCCGGACCCGGCGCGGGTCGCTGACCTTCGCGCCCGCTATCGCAGGAACGGCCGGCCGTTGGTCGGCGTCGCATGGGGCAGCTCCAATCCCGGCAAGGACCTGCCGCCACTCACGGCATGGCGCGGCCTGCTCGGTCGACAGGACCTGCAGTTCGTTTCGCTGCAATATGGCCGGATCGAGCCCGACCTGAAAATCCTGACCGATGGTGATCCCGCGCGCATCCTGCACGACGTCTTGGTGGATCAACTCGTCGACATGGATCTTTTCGCCGCGCAGGTCGCGGCGATGGACGCCGTCGTAACCATCAGCAACACCGGGGCGCATCTGGCCGGCGCACTCGGCATCCCTTCGGTCTTCATCCTTGGTGACGGCTTCAAACGTTCCTGGCCGGTCGAGGGCGACCGCACGCCTTACTATCCTTCCGCCGTGCTGGTCTCGAAGCGGGAACGACCCTGGGCTGCGGTGATGGAAGACGCACAAAACCAGATGGGCTCACTCATCAGCACTGTTTGAATCCACCACCCAAGGCATCGCGAGTGTCCCAGGCAGGTTACAACCAGCGGACAGTCAAGCGCCTTCTTGACGGCGAGACCAGTGTAAACTAACCGGCGGGCAGCCGTTCTAAATTTCACGGGCAAGAGGCGATGCATATCTTTGGGTAGTAGTTTGGGAAACAAGGCGTCTTCTCCTGTCAGCGATGGCTTTGCGCAGCGGCTCCTCGCGGCGTACCGGCTTGTGCATCCAGGAAATCTGTTCAAGCGCGGGCGTATCTACGCTCGCGGCAGGGCAGCGACGAGGACGGTCTACTTCGTCCCACACAACCGCAACAATGTTCGGCTGCTGGCTGACGCGGCAGAAATTCTGGGTGACCGCGGCATCCGCTGCGTGTTCGCGCATCTCGATGGATTGAAACGCGGCGGCGTAGCGCGACCTGAACTCAACGCCCGAGGAATATCGCATATCGGCTTTGCTGACCTCGAGCGGATGATCAGGCCCGGTGACATGCTGGTGACTGGAAGTGACTTTGCGCCGCAATTTTTTAGGCGATTCATCGACGCCATCAACTTCGGCATGGTCCGTGTGGTCGGCCTCATTGGAGGTGCGCGAGAGCTGCGGCCGCATCGATTTGTGAGAGCTGACTACATCCTGTCGATGGGACCAGCGGCGCTGCAGCAAAGGCGACAGCCGACATATGTTGTCGGCTCCCCGGTCATTGAGCGTGCCGCCGCAAGCGCTGGTGCCAGGCACGACGAAGGGCTTTTTGTGCTGGTGAACTTCAAGGGGAATATCGAGGACCCCGCAGATCGCCAGGCGATTGAAGCCGTGGCAGCCGCATGTGCGAAACTCGGCCTTGCCCATGTCGTTAGCGTCCACCCCACGATGTTCGCAAAAGTCGATATGCCGAACAAATCGCCGCTGGATTTCGCACAGCTGCTCCCGGACGCTCTGGCGCTCGTAACGCGCCCAAGCACCACTGTTTACGAAGCAATCGCCTGCGGCATTCCGGTGGTGCTGTTTCCGCCGGTTTCGCCCATGGTCGAGTTCGACAGGCCCATGGGCGCCTTCAAACCAACATTGTCGGAGCATGACCTCGTCGAGGATATCCGCGCTGCGGTCAGGTCAAGACCGACCTATTTTGAGCAAAGCCGGGATTTCCTCAATGCCAATCTGTCGATTGATCCAAAGGTGCCGGCTTCGCAACGGATCGCCGAAGCCTTAATCGATATTTACAATCGCTGATCCGCTCGATCAAAGTGCCGCAATCGGAGTCCATAAGTTGAGTTTGTTGTCCGCCTTTTTGCAAGGAAGCCGCCCCCTCCTTGTCGTCTCGTTTTCCCAAATCCGGGCGGACATGGCTGCGCGTAGTGCTTGACGATCTGGCCGTCGCCGAACAGAAAAGCCTGAGGGACATTGCGCAAATCGACCCGACAAATCTCGCTGCAAACGGCTCCTAGCGCGACACTGCGGTGTCTGATATTTCAGGCGCAAGTCACGTGCGAAAGATTGCGCTTCTGCGCTATGAAGATGTGCGGCGGGATACAAACGATGCTTGCGCGGCTCGATTACTGGAAATGGCTCGATGAAGCCTTTCAGCGGCATGGCATATCTCATGCCGACGACAGGGCAGGTGTGAATTGATCCGATGCAAAGGCTTTGTCTGCGGATGCGGGCATAGCGGCACCACGCTGATAGCGACCATCCTTGCCTCGCATGCCGATGTCTTTTTGCCATTCGAAGAAACCAACGTGTTTTTCAAATGGACCCCACTTGCGCTGTATCGCTACTCGAAGCTGAAACAGGCGGCCATTGGGGCGGGCAAGTCGGTGCTGCTTGAAAAGACACCGCGTCATATTAGGCGTGTCGACCGGATACGACGTCTGGTGCCGGGCGCGAAGTTCGTGATGCCGGTACGCGATGGGCGCGATACCGTTGCTTCGCTGACCAAGCGGCTTGGCGATGCGACCGAGAGCCTGGACCGCTGGATTTCGGACAACACAATGGTGCTTGCCGAGCGCGGCAGCACGGACGTCCTGATTTACCGCTACGAAGATCTTGTCAATGACCCGGAAGCGACCATCGAAAAGATCTGCACCTTCCTGGGATTGTCGTTCGACCAGAGTTTGCTCGACTATCATCGGAACCCGCAACGATGGTTCACACTCGATGCGCAACCCCAACATGCCGCGCTCCGCAACCAGCAGGTCAACAAGCCGATCTATGATGGCCGCGGCCGCTGGAAGACCGAACTGGGTCAAATGGAATTGAAGGAGCTTACCGAGGGACGCGGCAAACCGCTGATGCAGGCGTTCGGGTATGTTTGAGGGTTCCGTCGAGTGGGTTGTTCACTCTGGAAGCGCGCGCGGATAGCCAAACTGATCGAAGTCGCGCTCATAGGCGCGGTAGATCGTATCGGCCAGTTCTGGCGTGAAATAGTCGGCAAGCCTGCGGCGCGAGGAGGTGTGCAGAGGTGGCATCGCCGCGCGTCGCATTTCCTCGCTTGCACCCACATGATCGAGAACCCGTTCGAAATCCCGTGCGAAAGTCTCGGTTTTGCCGATGAGGTCGAACACAACGCCTGGAAGGTCGACGATGTCGCTTTGCCTCTGCCAATGCTTGTCGATGCGCCATGTCGAGGTCGTGCAGGCAAAGGCGACGAAATCAGCAAACGACAGGCTCTTGTCAGCACCGACAGGCAGCGACGGATCCGCCCTTTCGCGATGGGCCAGATAGACCTCCACCCTGCCATAGCCAGGCACAAGGGGGCGGTCGCGATATTGGTCGGCCCAGCACGACAACAGCCTTGTATAGGGATTGCGAACGAAGGTGAACCGCAAGGCTTCGAGACTTGTGGCCATGCGATGGAACTGCACGATGCCATGGCGAGGCGCCTGCAAGCTCGACGCTTTTCGGTTGTGCACCTTCCAGTTCTGGTCGCTGCGCCACTCCGACACGGTGTCATTGCCGATCATGGCTGCAAGGTTGCTGCGAATGCGGCTGCTCGCCGCCTTCGGCGTGGCGAGATACAGGATCTTGAGTTGCGGGACGACGTCGATCAGGTCGTCCGGCAGATAAGCGGTTTGCATCGCTCTGCGGTAGAAAGCCAGAGCTTCCGGATGCGCCCAAGCTAGAAACGGCTCCTTGACCAGACCGCGGAGATTTCGCAGCCCCGGTCGCAACGAGCGCTCCAGGCGGCGGACCACGCCGACTTTGCGTTTGCCCGAGACGGCCTTGTCGGCGGGCGAGATATGGCTGGTGGTCATCGGCAAAAACCCTCGCCTTGAAAGCAGTCTACCGTCGTGGCATAGCCGCAACCACGCGGAACTATACGCCAGCGCCCCTATCCAGGACCGGCTTGCCACGCTTAATAGACTGCGAGCAAAGTCCCGCCAAGTTCGAAAGCTTGATCGGGGTGCAAAAGGGCGTAGCGAGGTCGCATGGATTTGTCACGGCATGATCAACGGGTTCAAGCTGACCCGAAAAAGCCTATCCTGTTCGTGCGCCAGCGTTACGCGCCCTTTGGCGGAGGCGAGATCATGCTGGAAAACATCATGGCGGCGTTCGCCGCGCGTCAACGGCCGGTGGCCGTGCTGTCAGGCGACTGGCCGCGACACGAAGGCATAGAGTTCATCCAGTGCGCCGGCCGCCGCTTTCCCCGCTACCTGCGGGCGACGTCCTTTGCTCGAGCCGCCTGCCGCAAGATCGCCGAAATGCCGCCGGCCCTGGTGCAGAGCAATGATCGCCTTCCGTGCTGCGACGTCTTCCGGGCCGGGGAAGGCGTCCATGCCGCCTATCTTGCCGAGCGACGGCGTTTCGAGACGCGGCTTGGCAGGGCAGCGATGGCGCTGAGTCCGTTTCACCGCCAGACGCTGCGCCTCGAGCGCGCGACCTATGCCAGCTCACGGCTTAAAGCGGTGATTGCCATTTCGAAAATGGTGGCTGAGGACGTTGTCCGTCACTACGACTATCCGGCCGAACGCGTGCACCATATTCCCAACGGGGTCGACCTGGACCGCTTCAACCCTAAGTTGCGACAGCAGCATCGGGCGGCGGTCCGCGCGCGGCTTGACGTCGACGAAAACAGGTCGGTCGTCCTGTTTGTTGGCTCGGGCTTTGCGCGAAAAGGGCTTCTTCCATTGATGAAGTCTGTCGCAATGCTCGATGGTGAGCCGGAGTTATGGGTCATTGGCCACGATTCGCGCGCCAATGCCTTCAAGCAGGCCGGCGACAGCCTTGGTCTTGGTGCAAGGCTTCGCATGCTGGGGCCGCAAAAAGATACGCTGCCATGGTACGGCGCCGCCGACATTGCCGTGCTGCCTTCCATCTATGATCCATTCGGCACAGTCGTGATCGAAGCCATGGCCAGTGGCTTGCCCGCCGTGGTCAGCACCGGGTGTGGGGCGCGCGAGCTTGTCGATCGCTTCGAGCCGGCGCTTGTTTGCGACACAGCCAGCGTAAACGAGCTCGCCGCCGGGCTTGCCCGCGCGTTGCAACTGTCGTCACGGCTTGAGACTGCGGCCAGGGTCAGGGCGGCAGCCGAACACTACGATTTCAACGTCATGATCAGGAGAATGATAGCGCTCTACGAAAGTCTCGACCTGAAATGATTTTCGACATATTTTTTGAATCCGTTAGTATCACCGGAGTGCCAACTGGCCGGGGGACAGTTTCATTTGAACAACAGTCGCAGTTTTGATGCCGGAACCGTCTGACCGTGCCGGCGCTCTCAGTCGTCATAATCAGCCGCAATGAGGAAGCGTGCATTGCACGTTGCCTTCGCTCGGTACATTTTGCCGACGAAATCGTCGTCCTCGACAATAACAGCACCGATCAGACCAGGGACATCGCCAGCGGGCTCGGGGCCAAGGTGCTGATCACCCTCGATTGGCCGGGCTTCGGCGCGCAAAAAAACCGCGCCCTCGCCGCGGCGACAGGCGATTGGGTCCTTTCGCTCGATGCCGACGAATGGGTCGAGCCGCCGCTGGCCGCGGAAATCATGGCCGCCATCGCCAACCCGAAAGGCTGTGACGGCTTCGAAATACCAAGACGATCGCGCTTTTGCGGGCGCATTGTCCGCCATGGCGGCTGGTCGCCCGATCTGGTGCTTAGGCTTTTCCGTCGCCAGTCCGGCCGCTTCAGCAATGACACCGTGCATGAGAAGGTGGTGGTGAATGGCAAGGTCTCGCGATTGTCCCATCCCATGGAGCATGACTCCATCGCCGACCTGGCGGACGCGCATGACAAGATCGGCAGATACGCGCAGGCGTCCGCGGCGCGGATGCTTGCCGAGGGGAAAAAAAGCTCGATCAGCAAGGCGGTTTTGCGCTCGGTCTGGGCTTATATGAACAGCTATGTCTTCAGGCTGGGGTTTCTGGACGGTTCGACCGGTGCGATGGTCGCCGCTTATTCGGCCGGCTACACCTATCAGAAATGGGCGCTTGTCGCGTTGGGTGGCAAGTTGAGGTGCGCCGAGGAAAGCCGGGCCGGGGTGAACGGCAAATCCGCGGGTTTCAGAAATCGCCCTGGCTAATTTCCGCGCCATTGTTGCCGAGTTGTTGCCAGACAGTTAGTGTGTGCCCGTTTTGAAATTGGAGCCAAGGTACTGAATATGACTGATGCGTTTAGGGTATTCGTTGGATGGGACAGCCGTGAGCCGATCGCCTACGACGTGGCGCGGCACTCTTTGCTCAAAAACGCTTCGCTGCCTGTCTCCGTCATTCCAATCAAGCAGGATGAGCTGCGTGCCCGTGAACTGTATTGGAGGGAGAAAGATCCGCTCGCGTCAACAGAGTTCACTTATACGCGGTTTCTCACGCCTTTTCTCGCCGACTATACGGGCTGGGCTTTGTTCTGCGATTGCGACTTCCTGTGGCTCGGTGACGTCGCAGGTTTGCTGGAATACACGAAGTCGAACAAGGCGGTCTATTGTGTCCAGCACGACTACACGCCGAAGGCCACCACCAAGATGGATGGCGTTGTCCAGACATCCTACCCTCGAAAAAACTGGTCCTCGCTGATGCTGTTCAATTGCGCGCATCCTGCGGTTAAATCGCTTACGCCGGAGGTCGTGAACCGCGAAAGCGGCGCCTACCTCCACCGAATGCAGTGGGTCGCCGATGAGGATCTGGGCTCGCTGCCGGTAGAGTGGAACTGGCTTGAAGGTTGGAACGAAAAGCCGGCGCATGGCACACCCAAGGCGGTCCACTATACAAGTGGCGGTCCGTGGTTTGCCGAGTGGCAGAATGTCGACTATGCGGATCTGTGGATAGCCGAACGCGACGAATTCCTGAGCAGTGCCGATCAAGCAGAGGCTGCTCTTTCGCGCTCGGCGAGCCGGTAGCCCAGTCAAAAAGCCCCAGCGGCTGGCGGTGGCGATGCCTAACGCCGCTTGGGGTTCCCGCGCTGACGTCCGGTCTTCGCGGCACGACCTCGCCGAACACCGGGTTGGGCGCGCTCTTCGCGGGCGCCGGGACGGCCCGTATCGTTTCGACCAGGGTCGGGCGCTGCTTCGCCCCGGCACAAGCGCCCTCTACATCTGCCCGTCCAGCCATTCCCGCAAATCGCGGTCCTGCTTGTTTTCGGCAACGGGCAGCGAGGGCCGCCTCCAGACATACCAGATGGCGGCAAGCACCCCGGCAGCCCACGTGCCGGCGAAAACATTCGCAATGAGGTCGATTGGAACCTCCCAAGCCGGCTAGAACATTAGCACGGCATCATTTAGGAGGGCGACACCAATTAGGAGTAGAGCAGGGCGGGTGGAGCCGTAGGAGCCTCACCGCCATCCACCGTCTCAACCAGCTATCCTTGCGAGGTCGCGGCCAAGACGGCGATGAGCAACAGCCATGCGGGCACCTTGAAGACGGCGCGTAGCATTCTTCGTCAATGGCAACGATCGGACGCAACGCTGCTCAACATATCAAGGCGCCGAACAATCCAGTGCGGTTGAAGCGGCCGCTCGCAGCGTCAGACATACCCCCTCTTCAGGGTACGTGGCGAGTGGTCTCTTCGCAGGTGCGAGGCAATCGGGGGCGAAGCTAACGCGAATGGAGTATACCTCGCGCCTGTGTCGCGGCTGAACCCGGAGACAATTTGGCTCGAAGGATCGACCTGTTCCGGTCCTGGAACTGCAGCGAAGGTTACTCATCGAGTCGCCGGACCTGTGAACGAACGCTCTTGTCCGTTCAAACCTCGTCACCGCAATGAGGAAATCTCGAACCGGACCCAGCGCGATCTGCCGGTTTTGTGACGCATCTGGCCTGCGGCGGTTGCACTCGAGTGACCCGGTGTTGCTCGATCTGGCGGAACCCACAGGGTGCAATCTGCGAGTGAAATCAGTAGGTTGCATGGATGGGTAGCGGCACGTTCCGCCCGATTTTGAACGACCGCCGGTTCGCCCCCGACAACGTCAACGCGATCGCAAGCCAGCAGCAATGCCTGGCCTTGCTGTCGGTAGGGCGAGCCAGTCACGCCGAAAGCCGTAAGCGATCCGGAAGGGTGGCGTGTTCGAAAGTTGCACGGTGTCGCCAAGCGCTTCCGACCGCCGGAGACCTCGCCATTCGAATGGATGGTGCAGAAGGGCGGTCGAACTTTATGATGAATTCGGGTGCCACTGCGCTCGATCAGGCGTGATCCTTGCTTTTTTGTGAGAGTGCAGTGCAATATCACCCAATGGTTGTAGCCCGTGCAGGGTACTCAACACATCAAAGCTGGAGTACGTTTTTGCGTAGGGAGGGTATCAGGGGAGGATTGGCGGGGTTCGAATGACGTATGCTACAAGCCTTTCATTGAGTGAGAATGAAAACCGTCCGACCTCAGTCGCTGTCAAAAGCGACGATAAGGCGTATATCAAGGCGCTAGGCTTCGTGCCGAAGCGATATGCGGCGGAGACCGCTATCGTCAATCAGGGGGAGGACGGCGATCGCGTCTTCATAATCGAGTCTGGCTGGGGTTGCATTTCTCATGACCTTGCCGGTGGACAGCGACAGATTTTGGACTTTGCCCTGAAGGGCGACATTGTCCTGCCGCAGACGTACACGGGCGCTGCTCTCCAGACATTTGTGGCTCAAACCGACCTTGCGGTGCTGGAGGCCTCCGCCAAGACGCTTGCTCTTGGAGCAGCGAAGTCGCCCCACATAGCCTCGCTTTTTCTTGAAACGCTCGCGCGCCAGCGAGCGCTTGTTGCCCAACACCTCACCAATATAGGCCGACGCAGCGCCTTGGCGCGTACAGCGCACTTGCTGCTCGAACTGAGAGCGCGCTTGGAGCGCGTCGGCGCTGCCAGCCGCACTGGCTTTGCATGCCCTCTCACCCAGTACGACCTCGCGGACGCGCTCGGCCTGACGCCGGTCCATGTCAATCGAATGCTGCGGGAATTACGGGAACGCGGGTTTCTGGAGTTCCGCCAGGGTCATGTCCGCGTGCTGGATCGGCTGGGCGTAACGAAGTTTGCCGAGTTCGATGACAGGTATATCGATGGTTGACACTCACTTTGGCGCTCGATGCAAAGGCGGCGCGACGCGCCTTGAAGCCGCACTGCCATCGGCGACGCCGGCTGTCTTTAGCGGCGGACCACCCGCCCCTGGCAAACAACGCGAGGCCCAGGGTCCAGTCGGTGTGCTCTCTGGCTACCCTCCCTCCTAGACCAAATTGCTAGGGCCAAGTGAAGGAGTAAAAATTTTTTACGTTTTATTAACCTAAATTAGTGAAGGCACACCTTTTAGGCGATAAACATTATTGACGGGGTAGTGCTGTCCAAGTTGGGGCTTGGGAAAATCCCGAAGTTATAGTGAAGGCGACGCGAACAGAGCATCGTTTGCGGGAAATTGTATTTGCCTGCAGTACATATCGTACTGATCTCGAAACGTTGGGTAGAGTTTGGGGAGTAAGTTCATGGTTCCGACAATTCAACTGGATAGCAAATTACCCGGTGCACTGGAATTCGTATCGCGCAAGGCCGGGAATGGAATACATCTTCATAGACATGGCTTGACCGAATCCTGCCTGGCTCTGCTGGACGAGCGAGTGCTTGACCGACAATGTCTTGCACAATGCCTGACCGCCTATGGCATCGGGAAGGAAATCCTGTCGTTCGGTTCGATCGAAGAGTGGCGGCATCAAGAGAATGCACTGTCGATATCTGCCATTCTGCTGAACGTGGGCAGCCGAAAGGTGACAGATGCAAGGACCGGCAGCGAAATTGCCGATCTTGTGAATGAGGCCCACCCGGTTCCGGTGGTGATTTTGGCCGATACCGACGATCTGGAGCAGATTCTGAAGGCGTTGAATTATGGCGCAAAAGCCTACATCCCTTCATCGATCCGGTTCGAGATCTGTGTTGAAGCCGTAAATCTTGTCCTTGCCGGTGGCACATTTGTCCCTGCAAGCAGCGTGCTTGCCCAGCACAAGGCAATCGACACGTCAGTCGAAATGACAAGGCCCATGGCGAGTGTGTTCACGGAGCGGCAAGAAGAGGTCGTCCAGGCTCTCAGGCGTGGGAAGGCGAACAAGATAATCGCTCATGAGCTCAACCTCCGCGAGAGCACGGTCAAGGTCCATATCCGCAACATCATGAAGAAGCTGAAGGCGACGAACAGGACGGAGGTCGTCTACAAGCTCAATGAGATGTTTCCTGGCGCCCACCTGTTGGGCCGATCGAGCTAACGGTTGTCATCATAACAGTGGCGCGGCTGCATGCTCGAACCGGGACCCATCGGTGGCGATGCGGCTCGACCGTTGCAGTTCGCCGCTCTTTTTGTTGCAGATATGGATTGAAGCCATGCTAGACCGGCCGTCGGCGGCAATTGCTCACAAGCCATGGCTCGGGGCGGACGCACCGCAGGACTTTATCAGCCTCGCTGACGTTGTCTCATTTGCTCGGCAGTATCTTTTCTCGATTCTGGCGTTCGTCGTCGCCGGAATCGTTTTCGCCACGTTCTACTTTGCAACCTCGGATCCGATTTATTCGGCGCGCACCCAGATCCTGATCGAACCGAAGATACCCAAAAACCTTCAGCAGCAACCCGCCGAAGTGAACCTGTCGCTCGATACCGCTCAGGTCGAGAGCCAACTTGCAGTTCTGCGCTCCCAGAAGATCGCGATGATGGTGATCGATGACCTTGGACTCATGGACAAACCAACTTTCGGAGATCTGGACGGTCCGACCATAGGCGAGAGGTTTCGCAGAGCCTGGATGAGCATCGTCGATGCCGGCGGGCTCCATGCCGGCAATGCTGCGCTGACGGATTTCTTCCATCGCGTGCTTCCCTGGCCGGATCGAATGGAGGCGAACAGCCCGCAGCTGGAATCCGAGCGTCGGCGTCAGGCGGTGGAGATGTTCAGCGATGGCCTGGATGTCCAGCGTGTCGGTGTCTCCTATGCAATGGACATCACATTCCAGTCTCAGGATCCGGCATTGGCGGCACGCATCGCGAACGCCACGGCGGAAGCGTTCGTGCGCGAGCAAGTGCAAACGACAACGGCAACGGCTAGCGAAGGCATCGCATGGTTGGAAAGGCGGATGCGGGAGGTCGGTGATCAGATGAACCGGGCGACCCGGGTCGCCCAGGAGTTTCGCGCAAAACACGACTACAGCATCGGTCAGGACGAGACGTCCGTCGCCGGACAGGACCTCGCACACAGCGAAGGACAGCCAACACACCAGATTACGCTGGAGCAGTTGGAGGTTACCGCCGACACCTATCGAAAGATGTATGAGAGCCTGCTCGCGGCGTATACAAACTCGGTCGACCAACAGCCTTATCTGATCGCCAATGCTCGCGTCATCACGTCCGCGACGAGCCCCAAGACGGCAAGTCGGCCGCGCAAGACGCTGATCCTCGCCTTTGGCGCACTTGCCGGGATGGTAGCTGGCATCGGGTTCGCCGTGGCGCGACGCGGGCTCGATCGGAACGTGAGGACCCCGCGTCAGATCCGTCGCGAACTGGGCCTGGCCTGTATTGGAGAATTGCCGCCGGTCAGCTTCAGGCGGGGTGGTTTTGGCCGGCTTGACGAGGTGCTCAGGAACCCGGACTCTTCATTCAGCGGCAGCCTCAGGAGCGTCAAGGCGATCATGGGCCTGGCCGGGGCCAACCCTTCAAGGCGTCGCATCGGAATTACATCCGTGTCCCCCGGCGACGGAAAGAGCACCATTGTAAGCAATCTGGCGGCGCTGTGTGGGAGAGCGGGCACAGCGACCCTCGTGATCAACGCCGACGATAAGTCGGCACTGGCCAACGAACGTCTCTTTTCCGCCGATTTCAATATGATCGATCGGGATTCCGGCAGCCCCAAAGACATCGGCAAGCAAATCCGATACATTGAAAAGACATCGTTTTATTACTTGAAGAACGATGCGTCGAATTCGGCGAATTTGCTTGTTCCCGATAATATGGAGAAATTGCTGAACGAAGTTGGTAGTTACAGTATCGTCATTGTTGAACTCCCGCCGTTTAGTTCAGGAGCCGAAGGCCTTGCTCTCTGCCCGCTTCTTGATGGCGTGATTGTGGTGGCGCAGTGGGGCGTGACGTCGCTTGATCAACTGGAAGACCTGACGCAGACACTCAAAAGCACCAATTCTTCCGTCCTTGGCGTGTTGATGACACGTGTTCGTACTGTTTCGGCTCGGCGTTACCGGAAGCGCGCAGGTCAGGCGCCGCGCTGACATCCTGTCCTCCTTGCGGTGGCGTCGAGCTAATGCATGTCGCGCAAAAGCATGCCCTCCGGCTCGAACCGAGGGTGCGCAGCGGTCTCGCGCGACGACGACATGCATCAGACAAGAACTTAAAGCGCGTCGCATGAATCCGTTCAAACGCGACGCGCTTTAGAGCCCAGCGGCAAGTCTCGACACCGCCCCGTCAATCCGGCACCTGTCAAAGTGAATCCGCGCCCCTTCAGGGCGTCGCGAGCCGAACAATCGATTCCGAAATCGTGCCAGGCATTGGACGGAGCAGCCATTCGTCCGTACCCGGCCTAGCAACTAAGGGGTAGGCCACGCTGCCAAACACCCCCGATCTACCACCTTTTCCCTGCTTGCCGGAGATCAACCGTCGTCGCCAAAATGCAAACGAAAAGTCGAAATCGAGCGCAAGCGGAAAATGTCCAACGTGATCGAAAGTAACCTGCGGCAGTGCGAAGACCTGGCTATTGAAGGCTGGGTTATACTGAGCGGAGCCAAGCCTGCCGCGACTTCGCTTCTTCGGCGCGAAAGCGACGCGGCCGCGAGATCGAATACGCCGGACCTTTCTTCGCCTCAAATCAACGCAAGCCATGACCATGGCGCCGTTCCGTTTGAGCCGGATATGCGCACGGCAAGCATTGAGGACGATGCGCGGAGCGAAAGCCGACAGCCGCTCGGCGGTTGGGCCAAGAGGCTGCTGGATCTGATGGTAGCCTCGACAGCGCTCATCCTGGCCGGTCCGATCCTGATTGTGATCCCGCTTCTGATCAAGGCGACCACAGGCGGTCCGGTGCTGTTCGTTCACCAGCGCATTGGTTTCGATGGAAAGGCCTTCGACTGCTACAAGTTCCGCACCATGGTGCGGAATGCCGAGGAGGTGCTCGAACAGCATCTGAGTTGCAATCCACAAGCCGCCCAGGAGTGGGCGGCCAATCAGAAGCTGAGCTGCGATCCGCGTATCCTGTTTTTCGGAAGGATGCTTCGCAAATCGAGCCTGGATGAGCTGCCGCAGTTGTTCAACATCTTGCGGGGCGACATGAGTTGCGTCGGCCCGCGTCCTGTCGTTGCCGACGAATTGCAACGCTATGGCGCAGCATCGCATGAATATTTGAAGACGCGGCCAGGACTGACCGGCCTCTGGCAGATAAACGGGAGAAACACGACCGAGTATTCGCATCGCGTATTGCTGGACACGCAGTACGTTCGGACATGGTCTCTACGCCGCGATCTTTCGATCCTGATGCGGACGATACCGGCCATGATGAAGTTCGATCAGACCTCCTGACCTTGGCTATGTCAGGGGGCGCGGCAGAAACGGCCTCAAGCGATTGTCGCCCACAACGGATTGTCGCCCACTCTATTGTCGTCTTGGGCGATGCCGCAGCACGGCAATTGCAAGGCCGACCAGGTAGGCAATTTGGGTGACGACAACGAGATAAAACGTCGAGCGGATGGTGTTTGGAACAGACAGGTGAAGAAAACTGCCTACAGCAACGCTGCCGACGATCACCACCAAGGTCGCCACGATCAGCGCCGGCGCGCGCAACGTAAACCCTATTGCCAGGGCAAGACCCGCAACGCCGACAATGGCAAGCAACACGGCGACCTCCTCCCAGGGTCAATCGACGCCGCGCAAGACGAACCCTGTCCCAAGGAAATCAGAGTCGCTCGTTTTTGTGAAGCCCAACATTTTAGCTCAGCGGTTACGGCGGCGCAGTCAGGGTTGGATCATCGATCGTCGGGGTGTGAAATGCAGGTTTCCGTCGTTGTGGCATTGATTTGCACGGGAATCCTAGCCCTCGTCGTCTATATGCGCTGGTCGATGATCACTGCGCTCATAGCCTCTCTGGCGTTTGGTGCGACGGCAATCGGGACAATAGCCTCGAGCCTCGCTTGGCGGCTCTTCTGTTGGCAATGCCGGTGGGGGGGCGGGGTGGCCGCGGAGGTCGACGCGATCGCGTCGAGTGTCCGCGCTTGATCCGCAGCCGAACCCTCATCAGGCCAACGATCTGGCTTTTTTGGCGGGCAAACGCAGCCACTTCAGTCTGCTCTGAACGGAACCTCGTCGAACATGAAGCCGGCGAGTTTAATGATGCGTAGGGCTTCCATCACCTGACGATCATCTATCGTGCCTTCCCAACTGGAGAGTATGGTGTCGACTTCGAAGTCGAAGTCGTGCAATCCCATGACATCGGCCAGGTTCCTGCGGATTTCGGCCCTGATGGCCCCATCCAAAGAAATGATGTTGTCCTTGCTCATCGCCGAACAACATTAGTGGATCTTAATATTTCCGGTACTTGACCGAAAGGGGGAACCCTTCATTAACCAACTCGCGAAGGAGCCGATCGCCTTCACCTCAACCACGGTCCCGGCTTTGCCAGGACCGCGCCCTCAAACGTGGTACACATACTCCCTTTGGGCCTCTAACGGCCGCCTAGCCTCACGTGCTTTGCTCGGGCGACTTGGAGGCCGGATCATTCTCGGAGAAACGGTGGCCAAAAAGGCCTAGTCGAGGTTTTCCTATTCGAGCCGATGTCATGAGCATTGAGGTCTTTCAGATGCTGTTGAGCACATTGGAACGGCGGAGACGGCACTGTGCCGCTTGGTGGACCTGCTTGCTGGCAATGGCCGTGATAGTGGGGTGCACGAAGTTCACGGCCAGCGAGCCGGTGTCGCTGTCGTCGGCTGCGCTGTGGGATGGCCTCGAATTTCGAATGCAAGTCGTCGACGATCGATCCGGCGACGTAAAGATCGTTGGTGACATTGACGGCGACGGCCTCTTCGACCTCGTGATCGGAGGCGAAGTCAAGGAAGCGTTGGTCTGGTATCGTGCACCGGGTTGGCGTCCATATCTGATCGGACGGCCCAAAAACCAGTTTACGACCGACGGTGCGTTGGGCGACATCGACAGTGACGGCGATCTTGACATAGTCGTTCCCGATGGGCCGGAAGGTGCCAATCTAGTGGGGTTCCAGAATCCACTGCCAAGCGGAGACCCTACCGACGGCGCACAATGGCTCCGTCGCGAGATCGGAGAGATCGGAGGTTGGGGCAAGGATGTCAAACTCGCCGATTTCGATGGTGACCGACGTCTAGATATTGCAACGCGGTCGCAAGATAGCGTCATCATCTTTTTCCAGAATGCTGACGGATCATGGATGGGCCGCCCTTTGACGAGCCGCGACTTTGGTCAGGAAGGGTTGGGTATAGGGGACATAGATGCTGACGGCATACAGGACATCGTCGTAAGTGGAGCCTGGCTAAAAAATCCAGGATATGCACAAGCACGAGTGGACAAATGGGAGAGTTATTCGATAGGGCCGGCACCTGAAAACTTCAAAACGGTCGTTGCGGATATCGATCAAGACGGCCAACCCGACGTCTTGTATTCATCCTCGGAGGACGTTGCAGACATCGTGTGGTACAAAGCCAAGGATGGAAATCCCCGAGGATATTGGAAAAGCAACAAAATATTGCCTCTCGTCGAGAAGGCGCACACCCTGGCCGTCGGCGATCTGGACGGAGATGGCGATCCAGACCTCATGGTGGGTCAGATGCATACCTCCAGCGACCGATTGATCGCCGCTGTCTACAATATCGACGGGCGTGGTAAGATGTGGAGGGTCCAGGTCATCGGTCAGGGTGGAGTCCACAATGGCGTTCTCGCTGATCTCGACGCTGATGGTGATCTTGATGTTTACGGCTCCAATTGGGTGACGAATCCGCCAGTTCACATCTGGGTCAATGCGCTCGATTTGCCCCGCGACCGGTTGCCTCTGGACCGATGGGAACTCGCGGCTTCAATAGACACAGGGCAGCAAACATGCACCCTCTCAACAGACGACGTCGATGGAGATGGTGTGACCGATGTGGCTTGCGGCGCATTGGCATGGCGCAACACTGGAGGCGATCTTGCAGAGGGCTGGCCACGAGCAGTCAACGCCAGGGTCAAAAACTCCGCAAACGATGAATCGAATGGGCCGCGGCTAGTGTCACCCGATCTTGCGCCTCTGTCGGCTGCTGACCTCAACAGCGACAATGCGCCGGATGTGATCGCGGCGGGTACTACTGGGTTGGGCGGCCTTTATATCCTCGCCGACCATGGCAACGGTCGTCGAGGCCTGCAGTATATTAGCTCCGGCAGTTTTGTGGCCGCGCGAGCCGTTGACCTCGATGTCGACGGCGATCTCGATATTGTCGCCCTCTCCAATGGCGAGTTTCCGTCGCTTTGCATTCTGCGCAATCTCGCGATTTCTCGCGATCGTCGGGGCTAAGAGAGTGCCGTCCACAAAACGGCTGGAGGCACTTTTTGAACAGCCTGCCGCGAAGGGTAGACGTCGCAACAAAAAGAAAATGCCGGGATCCGGCGACAGCAAGGAGCGGTCGCGCTTCACCGTAGAATGCGGCCCGTGGCTCAGCCTGCGGCATGCGCGTCGGCTTCGACAGGTCGAAGCTGACGCAAAAAAGCAATGTCATATTTCGGTCGACCTGCCCCATGCTTCGGAGCTGCACTCAGGAGAATGTCCGCTTGCTTCGAAACTGCAAAGGATTAACAGGCGCCGTTCGGGCACGCGCAAGCCGCCTGCTGCGTTGGTATGGCACGCCGAAGGTCAAACCTTAATCATCGAGTAGTTCACCCTGTGCCGTCGGATCGTGAGCGGAGTAGCAGGTATACTTTGACCAGGGTCCGGTTTGTGTCGCGTGGCAATCAACGCCCTCAATATCCTCCATGACGGTATGATCATATACTGCCGAGAATCCGCGCTCGCGAATTCGCCTGATCTTGCCTTCGAGGTCAGACGGTATGGGGTCGGGAGAGGGCCCCGGAAAAATGCTCCAGATCAGACCACGTCCAGGCTTCTCACTGAGAAAGCTGATGAGATGCGGCCTCGGATCGGAGTATCCCTGATAATCGGGAACGAACTCCCGGACCCTTACGTCGGCTCCGGCGCGGGAAAAATAAAAGCCGAACACTTTGGGATGCAAAAATTCGGGGTAGGGAGTTGGGAAGCCCTGATCGAGGATGAAAAGGACTTCCGAGACTCCAGCGTCCTTCAAGATCGCGCTTTCGTGCTCCCATGTCAGGTGTTTGTTAATTTCTGTAGAGCTTTGGACCCCCCAGATCAAGGCACCTGCAAAGAACACGGCAACTGTCGCGTAGCGTGCGCATAAGCGAGTGCTCGGCATTGCGTCGATGAACCATATCAAGCCGAGGAAAAGGCCAGGTGCAAAGGGGAACAGGAAGCGAGGCATGAAAGTAGGTCGAAGTACTGCAATGCCGAGAAAAAGGCATAACCCAAGGAAGCTTACCAAGGCGGTCAGGAATAGCGGGGATGATCGGATGGAGTTGCGCAGGCGCGCTATCCACAACAACGCGACGTTGGTCACGCGATAGCGGCGCAGCGTGCCTTCATCAGCCGCGTTTTTGGCATCGATGAGAAGCGCCGCACCAATAACGCAGACCAGGAGGAGGGCGACATAGATTTCGCCTGCCAGGAACTTCAACGCACGTCCGAGATCGAAGAGCGACAACGGCTTGAGCCAGAAGTTCTGGGAAGTGGTTATGTGCAAAATGGCTTCGTAGTGGCTCAGGAAGACCGCGGCAACTGGCGTGTAGGCAAAACCTGCAAAGGCAATCGCGAGGGGCCGCGTTCGCCAAAAAAGAAGAAGAAGCGACACCCCCTGGACTGCTGACATGACCAAGGTCGTGTAATGGTTCAGTCCGAGAAACAGCCCCGACAGCGCCCACCCGGTGATGTCCCCGGTCTCGTCTTTGCCCCGTAGCGCACGAAAGAAGAAAACGGTTTGCAACACGGAACCGAACACCGTGAAGGCGTAGCTTCTCGCCTCTTCGGCGTAATACAAACTGGGAATCCACAGCGCGATGATGATCGTGAACAAGGCCCTTTGATGCAGTGGCATCCGTCCGCGCAACAGCATCCATGCCATTAATGGCGCAGCGGCGGTGGCAATCATGCCAGGCGCACGAATTGCAACATTAGACACGCCGAAGAGTTGCCCCCACCCCCAGACAGTCAGGTAGTAGAGGGGTGCGTTTACATCGATCCCCAGAATCTCACGTGCCCCGCGCCAGTCCTGCAGTGCAATCGTCGCGGTCCACACCTCGTCATACCAAAACGCCTCGTCTGAGTTGACGAGCCAACGCAACATTGCCCCCATTGCAATGGCGGCAAAGACGCAAAATAGGGTGAACTTCCTGTCAATTCCGTCCTTGGGTTCTGAAGCGACACTGTTACCATCGATGGAATTGTTCTGAATGTTATTATCTGGCTCGACTTTGAGAACACTCACCATTGCCCCTGATCCCGCCATCGTTATTCAGGACGCATTTGTAATATTGACAAACATAGAGATTTATTGCCGTTATGGGTGCAATTTTGAACGCGGTCTACACGTCTGGAGCTCCCGCGGTGCGCTACCAAGTTCTTGAACATCGCTGTGGCCAGTTCGATACGAATTTCCATATGTGCCAAAGCTTTGTGCGGCCCAGCCGCCCCCGCTGCAACGCATCATAATTCGTCGAAACTCACACGATGGTGGTATCGTTTACTTCGTTTTGCGCGCTACGCTTCGTCAATGAGCGCAAAACTCACACGATGGTGGTATCGTTTACTCCGTTTTGCGCACTACGCTTCGTCATGAGCGCGTGATCTGCTCAGCTCTGCAACCTGCAGAGTGGGCGAAGCGCAAATGGCGCAAGAATCGATACATGTCGAAGTTGCGGCGCCGCTACCGGCTTGCCGTCGCCCGCTCGTTGTTGATATGGACGGGACACTGGTTCGTTCAGACCTGTTGATAGAGACCGCCCTGTCGGAGTTTGCACGCCGACCTCAATCTGCGGTCGACATGTTAAAAGCACTGAGGCTTGGCAAGGCTGCGTTAAAGCAGTGCGCTGCTTCCTCGGTAGAGTTCGACGCGTCTGCGCTTCCATACGACGAAGCTGTGCTCAAAGAGATTGAGGCGGCGCAGAAGGACGGGCGGCAAGTCTACCTTGCATCCGCCGCTTCCGAACGCATCGTCAGAGCTGTTGCAGATCACTTGGGCGTTTTTGATGGGTATATCGGGTCGGATGCGACCACGAACTGCTCGGGCAAGACGAAAGCAGCCAAGCTGGTCGCAGTGTTCGGCGAGGGAAGGTTCGACTACATTGGCAACGATGCCGACGACCTGGCTGTCTGGTCAAAATGCGGAACGGCAATTGCAATCCGCACATCTGGACGGGTTTCCAGAAGGCTTGCGGCAATGCCTGTCGAAAAGGAATACCTGCCCCACCAGAAACCAAGCTGGCGGACATGGGCGCGCCTTTTGAGGGTGCACCAATACACGAAGAACCTTCTGCTGCTGGTTCCGTTGCTGGCTTCCCACCAGTTCACTGCCGAGAACCTGATCGAGCTCGGAATCGCATTCCTCAGCTTTTGCCTTTGCGCTTCGAGTGTCTACATTATCAACGACCTCGTTGATCTTCAGGCCGACAGGGCGCACCCGACCAAGCGGCATCGACCGCTGGCGGAGGGCAGAATCCAACTGATCCACGCGTTGCTCGCCGCGCCGCTGCTTTTAATCGCGTCATTCATCCTCGCTACTGGTGTGTCTCCTGCCTTCTTTGCCGTCCTCCTTGGGTACTTCGTCCTTACCACGGCCTATTCGTTCTACCTCAAGCGCAAGATGCTCATCGACGTCGTTACGCTCGCGATGCTCTACACGGTGCGCATCATTGCCGGGGCTATCGCGATCGGAGTGCACGTCTCTCCGTGGCTTCTGACCTTCGCCATCTTCATTTTCTTGGCGCTGGCCCTGGTCAAGAGATATGCCGAACTTGCCACACGCCTAGATCTCCAACTGTCGGAGCCTTCGAACCGGAACTACAAGTTCGAGGATCTCGGCGTGGTTGCCGCGTTTGCAGCGGCCGCGGGCTACAATTCCGTCACCGTGTTCGCGCTGTACATATCCTCGCCGGACGTGAACGTGCTCTACCAACGGCCGCAAATGCTCTGGTTCGTCTGCCCCGTGCTCATCTACTGGACCAGCCGTCTGGTGATGATTGCTCACAGGCGCAGCATGACCGAGGATCCGATTGTGTTTGCGATGACCGACCGCAACAGCCTGCTGTCATTCCTCATTGCCGGGCTAGCTGTCGTGGCGGCGGTCTAGGCAACGCGAAATGGTGTAACGATATGCGTTCCCTTCAATTCACAACATACGCGACCCGTTATGCCGCTTTCGCAGTCATCGCGACGGCAGCCAACCTCCTGTTGCAGGAGGCAACAGTTCGCGCTGCACCGTTTTTCACTCTCTTCGTTTCAATCACGGTCGGCACCGTCGGGGGATTTGTCGTCAAATATGTTCTCGACAAAAACTACATCTTCTTTGATCCGTTTGAAGGCAGGTACCAGGAAGCCCGCAAGGTAACGCTCTACGGGGTGTTCAGCGTACTAACGACGATTATCTCCTGGGCCTTCGAAATAGGATTCTGGCACATTTGGGGGACGTCTCTTGCCAAATATTCGGGCGCGATTCTCGGACTTGCCATCGGCTATGCAACCAAGTTCGCCCTCGACAGCAGATATACCTTCCGTTCCGGGAGGCCACAGTGGAGCTAAGCGGGTGGGGACGGTATCCGAGGCACAGCAGCAACGTCGTCAGCCCGGGATCTCCTCGCGAACTGGCGATGCTGCAGCGGCACATACCGACCTACGTGGCGCGAGGCAACGGACGCTCATATGGCGACGCCAGTATCGGTGCAGGAGTGACGCTCGATATGCGTCGCTTCGACCGAATGAAGGGTTTCGACGAAACCTCGGGCTTACTGACAGTCGAAGCTGGTGTGTTACTAGCTGACCTAATCGACAGATTCCTGCCTCGAGGGTTCTTCCCTGCCGTGGTACCGGGCACGCGCTTTGTCACGATCGGCGGCATGATTGCTGCGGACGTTCACGGCAAAAACCATCATTGGGTCGGGGGCTTCGGCGATCATGTAGAAGCGCTGAAACTGATGTTTCCCTCGGGACAGACGGTCCGATGCTCCCGGGATGATAATTCTGACCTCTTCAAAGCTACGATTGGGGGGATGGGCCTGACTGGAACGATTGTCGAGGCTACGATCCGGTTGATCAAGGTCGAAACAGGATGGATGAGGCAGAACACTGTACGAGCCGAGAATATATTATCGGCCGTGCAGCTACTGACAGCTAATGAAGGCGCCAGCTATGCCGTAGCTTGGGTCGATTGCCTTTCCAGGGGAAACGCGCTTGGCCGCTCGCTGGTTTACCTCGGCGAACATGTCAGCCTTGACGCTCTCCAGGAAAGAAACCCGGGTGCACCGATCTACCCGAATACCCGTGGTCGCGGGATTGCTGTGCCATTGGATGCCCCGGGATTTCTTCTCAACAGGCACTCCATCCGAGCCTTTAATGCGCTCCGTTACGCCCGCGCACGCACCAAGGATGAACTGGTGACGTGGCAATCCTATTTCTTCCCCCTGGACGGCCTTGACCAATGGAACCGGCTCTACGGCCGCCGCGGGTTCCTGCAATACCAATTCGTTCTCCCCCATCAGACAGCGTCACGCGTCTTGCCGGAAATCATGGGAGAAATTGCCACAACGAGGGACCCGTCGTTCCTTGCCGTCCTCAAGACGTTGGGCAAGGGTGGCGGCCAGCTTTCATTTCCTATGCCGGGAGTCACGCTGGCTCTCGATTTTCCCGTATCCGACAGCATCTTCTCACTTCTGGATAGATTGGACCGCTTGGTCGTCGAAGGGGGAGGGCGGCTCTATCTGGCTAAGGACGCCCGCCAGCGGCCCGAAACGTTCGAGGCGGGCTATCCGAACCTTTCTGTATTTCGTCAGCAGCGCCGCGCGATTGGGGCCGAAGGACGGCTCGCGTCGATGTTATCGAAAAGGATCGCAGTATGACGACACAACCGGGAACCGCCTTGATCATAGGCGGCACTTCGGACATAGGGAGGGCAACGGCCCTCGTCTATGCCGAGCATGGCTGGAAAGTGATCCTTACGGCCCGAAACGACGAAGAAGGCCTGCGGGAGGTCAACCACCTTCTCACCGCCTCGCAGGCCAAGGCCGAACTTTGCCGCCTCGACATCTTGGATACGGAGTCGTTCGGGCCGTTCATCAATTCACTCGGCACATTGCCCAATACAGTCGTCTGCGTGGTGGGAATGCTTCCAACCCAGTCGAGAGCGGTTGCCGACACGGCATACGCCTCACTGTCACTCCGTACGAATTTTGAGGGGCCCGCAATTCTCCTTGGCATGCTGGCGGACCGATTCGAGAAGCGGGGCACCGGCACCATCGTTGGTGTCAGTTCGGTCGCCGGAAACCGCGGCCGCGCCTCCAACTATGTCTACGGCTCCGCCAAAGCCGGATTGACTGCTTTCCTGTCGGGGCTTCGAGGTCGATTGTGGCACTCAGGCGTGAGGGTGGTGACGGTCATGCCGGGTTTCGTCCGGACCCGAATGACAGACGGGATGAAACTGTCACCATTTTTAACGGCAGAACCTGATGAAGTAGCCGAAGCCATCTACGAGGCTGCGGAATCGCGGCACCGCGACATCATCTACGTGAGAAGAAGCTGGCGTCTTGTCATGGGGGTAATCGCCGCGATGCCTGAGGGCGTTTTTAAGCGGGTCAAGTTCTAGGGGCATTGTGCAGATGAAGCCATTGCGCGCCGCTGCTGGCGAGATAGCTTCGGCAAAAGGGTTCGGAGCCTGCAACGATATTGCCGCCCCGGCGCTCGAATTTTGCGTACAGACTATCTGGATTTCTTATCCTGAACGATGTCCCGCGTCGCTGCAATGTTCGTACTATCCAAACGCAAGTCAAAGCGATCGGTTCACGCCGCTGGGTTGGACCTAGCATCATGCAGGTCTCGTTCATCGGTCTCTTAGTTTGCACTGGAATATTGCTTCTAGGATGCTATTTCCGGGCTCCATTAATCATCGGGCTCATTGTGTCGCTGACATTCGGTGCAACAGCCGTTGTTACGTTAGGTTCGTTTGGGGGATCGTCGCCACTCATCTTCACGTTCTTCGCTGCGCTTCTGGTGACTGCCGTCGCCTTCAGGCGACGAATTTGGCGGCACCTCGGCGATGTATTCGGCGAAATCCGACCGATCTGGGCCCTCTGCGGGCTGATGCTCTATGCCATTGTCGGCGCCTGGTTGTTCCCGCGCTTCTTCGCGGGAGATACTATTGTCTTTGTACAATCGACAATGCGACGCGGAGTCGTGGAGGCTCCGCTTGCACCCGTGTCGGGCAATATCTCACAAACCGGATATTTCGTTTTGGGGGGCCTCACTGCTATCGCCCTGTGCGTTCTGCTTCTGCACAAGGATATAATGGACCAAATTCGGCGCGCATTCCTTCTCTCGTGCGGTCTCCACTGCGGGATGGGATTGATCGACCTAATCGGCAAGCTAGCAGGAGCAGGAGATGTCCTTCGGCCGATCCGCACAGCCAACTACGCGATGCTCTCAGAAGTTAAGACGGGTGGTTTTTGGCGCATTACGGGTGCCGCCTCCGAGGCATCGGCCTTCGGCGGCGGATCACTCGCCTGCTTAGCATTCTGTTATGTTTACTGGCGCAAAACTAAGTCGCGGCTGGCGGGGGGACTGGCAGTTCTGGTGCTTGTCCTTTTGGCCCTTTCCACGTCTTCGGTGGCCTATGTGGGACTAGCCATACTGAGCATTCCTGTTGCGATCTCTATCTTGCGCTCATTCCTTTCCGGCCGCTTCGACAAGAGCGAAATCTTGGTCCTCACCGTCGTTTCGCTTGGTGTTTGCATGGCCTTGGCGATCGGCCTTTATGATGAGGGTTTCTTCACTCCATACGTCCAACTACTTGATTCTATGGTTATAAATAAGGGAAATTCCTCCTCTGGCCAGGAGCGAGCGTACTGGAACGCTAAAAGTATGGAGGCGTTCTTCGAGACGAGCGGTCTCGGTGTAGGCTTGGGCAGTTCGCGTGCATCTAGCTGGCCGATCGCAGTTGCGTCACAGCTTGGCTTGGTCGGCGGCCTGATGATGGTAGTACTCTTGGTGGTGGTTTTTCGGGGCATGGGAAGCCTCAAACAGTATATCGATCCAGAAACCAACGCAGTGGTGTCAAGCGTACGAGCTTGTGCTCTGGCTTCCATTGTTGCCGGCTCTCTGGCCGGTGGGAGCGCCGATCCGGGTATCGTCTTTTTCATTGCTGTTGCGGTCATCAGCGTAAACAGAGTCCGTGCTCTAGGCGCAAGTACGCCCGTCACGCGGCTCCCGACGCAGGACTCCTAGTTCGGCCCGCGACCGGCGGGTCGGATCGCCTGAAGGCTCCTGATACGGAGATCCCTGTCAAACGGCGTTGAAGATTGACCCCTTATCGGCGTGCAATATTGACCCCTAAGGTCGGTGAGCTGATCCGATCCGTCGAGGCTGCTCGGAGTTGCGCACCTGGGCGGTCGTGTCTCACCACGCGAGGAGGCAAGAGATGTGCCGGTATCACCTGCTCCCGACCCACTGCCGGATCTCGTCAGCCAATTGCTCGAGAACGCCCATCGTCCCGGCGGGGAGCGGGTCCGGAAACCGTTGCTCGGGATACGCGAGCGTTCCCCCCAGATGGACCGGCTTGACGCAGGGCATCTCGTGCTGTTCGAAAAACTTGATCATGTTGTCCGCGCACAGGCGCACACTCGGATCGTCCGCGGGATCGGTGGCGCCGTTGACGATGACCGCTCCGAGTTTTCCTTTGAGCTGTTGTCCGTCGCGCCACAAGGGATCCGATCTGTCAAGCAAGACGACGCCCAGGGCCGGCGGCATTCCGAAGCAGGTGGGAGTAGCCATCAGAATCACGTCCGACTCTTTCATGAGTGACAGAACACGATCGATCCCGTCGCCGTGGTATCCGAACGTTTGATAACACTGCTCGCACCCGAGACAGTCGATACGCTCATCGGCCAGACGCACCTGTTCCACGACCTTCACCCGCCGATCTCTCTCGAGCGAGCGAAGAACCTCGCCGAGCATCCGCGCTGAGTTACTGGACGCGCGTGGGCTGCAGTCTATTCCAATGATGGTCGTCGCTTTGTCCATGTGAGGATCCCTAGTAAGGCGTGACAGCTCGATACCGAATGGCACGGGGCGACGTTTTGAGTATCCCCACCGATGGCTTCAAAGTCGACGATACTCGCTCTTTACCTTTGAATTTTCCGGATCACAATATTGACTCCCTAAGGTCGGTGAGCTGATCCGATCCGTCGAGGCTGCTCGGGGTTGCGCACCTGGGCGGTTCAGCGGGTTGGGGTTCAGGCGCGGTTCTTGAAGCGCCAGCTCTCGTTGCCGGTCTCGACGATATCGCAGTGGTGAGCGAGCCGGTCGAGGAGCGCGATGGTTATCTTGGCGTCACCGAAGACCAACGGCCATTCCCCGAAGGTCAGGTTGGTAGTGACGATGACCGAGGTCTGCTCGTAGAGGCGGCTGACCAGGTGGAATAGCAGTTGGCCACCCTGGTACTTGATCGAGCGAGCCTGCTTCTCGGCGATCTCGGAGGTGAGCAGGTCGGCCACGACGCGTTGGGGATCGTGCTGGCGCTTGATGGCGGTGGCTATGATCTCGTCGTAGGCATTCTTCATGCCGTAGAGCTTGTGGTCAGGATCTTGGACCGTTCCATCATATTGCCCTCCTCAGGCTGTCGTAGCGGGCACAATCGGCCACTGGTTCACTGCGCAACCGTAGGGCTTGTGGCGTCGTCATGATGGTCACTGGCGCGGTGGGTTCACGCTGCCGGGCCAGGATGTTGAGGATGACGTCGGCCGAGCAGACTCCTTCCCGCAGGGCTTCGGCGCAGGCGGCTTCGACCGCCTGCAACCCATCCTGCAGCACCGCCGTGAGGATCGAGACAATCTGCCGATTGCCATCATCGAGAGCGGCGAGACGACGCCTGATCTTGTCGATGCCGGCAGGCAGCCAGTCCTTGAAGGGAGCGCCATTACGCAAAGCCCCGGGCTTGCGGGCCAGCACCGGCACGTAGTGCGAACGGATCGAAGGTCGTCTGGTCGCGACCGAAAGAGCGGGGATGCTCGCCGACCATCCTGCCGTCCTGGCGCAGCTTGATGTGATCGGCATAGGCCCTGATCTCGACCGGTCGGCCGACTGCACTTGCCATAACCGAGTACGGTTGTTGTCGAAGCGCACCAGGCAGGTCTTGGACACCGATGCCGTCACGCCGTGGAAGCCATCGAAGCGGCCGACATATGGCACCAGGTTCGGCCGCTCGGTCTCGAACACCTCCCAGATCGTCCGGTCTCGGAGTTCGGGATGCCGATGCGCCCGGGCATAAGCCATGGCTTTATCGAGCAGCACAACGTTCAACTCGTCATAGCTCTTGACCCGCCGACGCGGCGTGAAGAAGCGCTCGCGCACCAACCCCACCAGGTTCTCGACCTGGCCCTTCTCCCAGCCCGAGGCCGGAGTGCAGGGGACTGGGTCGACAAGATTTGCCCGCAGGTCTCCGACTTCACCTACGTCGCGACCTGGACGGGCTTCGTCTATGTCGCCTTTGTCATCGACACCTTTGCGCGAATGATCGTTGGCTGGCGGGTGAGCCGGACGGCGCATGCCAGCTTCGTTCTGGACGCTCTGGAACAAGGCTCTCCACGATCGGCGGCCCGTGCAGGGAGGCGGGCTCATCCATCACAGCGATAGAGGCAGCCAATACGTCTCTATCAGATACACCGAGCGCCTGGCGGAGGCCGGCGTCGAGCCTTCGGTGGGCAGTGTCGGCGACTCTTACGACAATGCTCTCGCCGAAACGATCAACGGTCTTTACAAGGCCGAAGTGATACATCGACGCGGACCCTGGCGCTCATTCGAGGCCGTCGAGTTCGCCACGCTCGAATGGGTCGACTGGTTCAACAATCGCCGGCTGCTGGAGCCCATCGGCAACATGCCGCCGGCCGAAGCCGAGGAACGCTACGACGCCATGTTGGATGAACCAGCCATAGCCGCGTGACTCAAACGAAACAGCTTCGATCAACTCGGGGCGGTTCACATTTACGGGCGCCGGCTCTTTGCAAAGGTGTTGCTCCCGCGCCGCGCTGGCAGAGTTGGCAAACAAAAGCGAGAGGAAAGCAAGAGCAATACGCACCGTTGTCATGTCGGCATCTCGGAAATTTGCCCGGTGGGAGATCGCAGATTGTGGATACCCAGGAAGCGGCGTTCGAAAAATCGGAATGAAAGTTCTGCGGCGACAATCGTCAGAAGGTATGCCAACAAGAACAACGCGATCCACGTATGGATTGGCCTCGGGTTCGCCGAAAAGTCCATTATCGGAGAGAGGGCCAACTTGGCCGCGACGACCGCAATCGCATGGTAAATGTATGCGCCATATGAAATCTCTCCAATATGTTGGAGAGATTTCAGTCTCAAAAGCCAGTGAACGGAATGGTGCTCCACAGCGGCAAGGCTTACAAGGCCGGCAGAGGCGGCGGCTAGCGCACTGTAAAGGAATACTTCGCGATACTGCCCCCACAGAATTCCGGAGAGGACGTTTTTTAGGATGTCGATGCCCCGCGCTTCCACGACATAGTAGTTAATGCTTGTGTAAAGTATTACATAGATGAAAAGTAAGCAGGTTCCAACTATTGCAACAAATGGAGCTTTTCTTTGGAGCATTCCATATTTACTTAAAAAAGCTAGCAAACAGCCCGTCCCAAAGGCGTCGGTATGAAGAAATGATCCAGCGTAGACCGCGTACGCGCTGGTTTCGGCACCCCATCCGATTCTGGTTAGGCCAATCGATACGGCTAGGCGCAACATAGGCGCCAAGATGAGCATAGAAAGTAGCAGCAAGACTACGGTGCGGCGGGACATCAGGAACAGCGCAAAGCCGTAGATGACGTAGAACTGCATCTCCACTGAGATAGTCCACAGGTGCCCGACGGGCCAAGAATCAAGCTCACCTCGCCCAAGCGTCATGGCCAGATTGTTGATAAACCCCAGTAGCGAGCCAAGAGCGATCAGGTCGAGGCTACTCCCACTCACAAGGATGGTCACGACACCTGCGCAGATGTAGGCGAAATAGACAGGGACGATCCTAAGTGCGCGCCTGCGAAAAAACCCTACCAACCTCTCTAGCGCCGGTTGATCGCTTTCCCGGCTTATCACCGTAAGGGTAACAACGTATCCGGAGATCACGAAAAAGAGCCACACACCCGTCCATCCAAATGGTAACAATCCGCAATGCTGTGCCACGACCGCCGTCATGGCTAAGCCTCTCAATGCGTCAACTGGGCCAACTCGCTGGCTGTTTTTCGGCATGTACGGAGACATCATCGACTGCGTTGGCATGCTCATATTCCTTCGGTCCGAGCTTCTCCCTCCTGCTCAGGTGGCTGAAGGCGCTTTTGTGGCTTCTCCTCGTCGCCTCTCAAAGTCGTCTGCCTCATCCTGCCAAAAATCCGCAGGGAGGCTACGGAATGCCTACAGTGTCGCCGGCGGTCTCTGCCTTGAGTTCTATTCCCGGCGCCTCATGCCGCTCGGTCGATGTCAGGTCCAGCGCGCCCGTTTCATCCTCAGCCAGTGGTATTTCAACCTTGATCGTGTCTCCGGGCTCGACGGCACTCGTTTCGTCAGCTTGGATTTGCACTGTCGCACCGTCCGCCGACGGCCGGAAAATCGTGTAGATCGGCGCAGCCAGCTCCGCGTCGGCTCGGCGGGCAAGAAGGCTCGGGGCAGATACCGCGGACTCGTACAATAGCCGCCTTGTCGTCTCTGTCTTGCTTTCGAGAGCATCGAGCTCAGCTTGCGTTTGACGCAGATCGACCGTTATCTCATTTTCGCGCCCATCCTGGAGCTCGAGAATTGATATGTCAGTTTTACTGATTTCCTGGCGCCCGCGCAGCAGACTGGTTTCCGCCGACAACCTCTCGCTCTGCGCCTGGGCAAGGGCCCGCTCCAGAGAAAACTCGCGCGGCGCCGCCGCAAGACCTTTGGCGACAAGCGCCGAAACCGCTGTCAATTCTTTCTGGATTGAGCCGATCTGCTTGTCGAGAAAAACGAGTTGCGCTTCCAGCGAGGCAAGTTCCTTCTGGAGGAACTCGCGGAGACCAAGAAGCGCCTTGACCTGAGTGTCCAATCCCTCGCTGCGCGCCTGGAAGATCAAGCGTTCCTGCTTCAAGAGCACGGCAAAGACGTCGTCCTGAATACGCGACGTCAACTGGGCCGGAAACTGAATGTCGCTGGCATGCGAGAGTTCCGCCTCGAGCCGTGCCTTGCGAGCGAGGAGACTGGCCTCGCTCAGTCTAAGCAGGCTCACATCCCCTTGGCCCTGGATCACTTCGCGCTCGAACCTGGCATCCCTGTCCTCTCGAGTCCGCAACCCGCCCGCGATGCTCAATGCCTGCAAGATGGTCAGCCCGGGCCGGTATGCGAATTCTCCCGACTGCGTCACCTTGCCGACGACGTAGAACGGTCGGAACTGGACGATTTCAACAGCGGTGTTCGGTTTTCGCGAGAGGCCGACGCTTTTCATGAGGCTGTCGCCGATCGAGTTCGCGATCTCACCGGTGGTGAGTCCGGCAGCCTTGATTTCGCCGACCAGCGGTAGCGAAACGGAGCCATTGGGACCGACTATGTATTCGTCATTGAGAGCATCCCAGCCAAAAATCTTGTCGCGTGATGCACGCCATTCGTAGACCTTGACGCGGAGCTTGTCCTGCGGGCCGAGCACATAGTCTGTGGGGTTTGCAGCCGAGGCACCCAACATGCAGGCCAGGGACATCCCCGCATACACCACGACGTGGAGAATGCGCCAACCGTCGCGCCGAGCCGACAGGTTGCCCAGGCGCCGAACTCGATGATTTGAACGAGCGCCGCTGTCGAGGGAAAAAGGCAGTTCCTGGAGCATCTCTTACCTCTGCACTAGATCTTCAGATTCTACTCGGGCTCCACCCAGCCCCTTGCGACTGTGAAAGAAGCCGAGTCACTTGTTCCTTGCGACCAAACGTTGCGACGATCACGACCACTATCATCGACGATCAACTCTCCTCGCGGGCAATGGGTACAGATACGGCGCGCGACCACTGCTTGCGAAGTGAGCGCGCCATGATCCTAATCCGCCGGTCGCGCCGATACAGCCTGCGCATAAGGTTAGCGTTGATGCGTGCTTAGGCCCATCGAAGTAGGAGGCGTACCTCGTTGGAGTACATCCAGCCTCGGGAGGGTGCGGCGCTTAACCCGATAGGCAGCTTGTTTGGACGGGGCGGACGACACACAGTCGCTGAGCATCCGGGCAACAAAGAATTCCGGAAAAAGGTGCCAACATTCCGGGAGGGCAATGCATGCGCCATGTGCGACAGCCGAAAGCAACCACCATGGTGGGCCGGGATACCAAACATTTGCGATCGATCAGCAAGACGCCATTTGCCGGCATCGACCGCAACGCGCGCATCGCCGTCGTGCATGATTGGTGCCCGAACTTTCGGGGAGGGGAGCAGGTCCTTGCCCGGATCTGCAAGATTTTTCCGAGAGCCGAGGTTTTCACCCTGTTTGATTTTCTCCCGAAGGAGATCAAGGAAGAGTATTTTCCAGGCGTAATTTTCCACGTTTCCGGCATGAATCGACTTCCCTTCGTGGAAAAGTACTACAGGTCACTATTCTTTCTCTGCCCGTTTATGATCGAACAATTTGATGTCACGGGTTATGACGCGGTAATTTCCTCTTCGGCCGCATTCTCTCGAGGCGTTCTGACCCGCCCGGACCAACTACATTTGTGCTATGTGCACAGTCCGGTGCGATATGCGTGGGACGAGCAATTCTCCTATTTGCAGCAGGCCCGCTTGGGATTTGGGCCGAAGGGTCTCGTCTTTCGCTACATGCTTCACAGGCTGCGGACCTGGGACACGAGAACGGCGCACGGTCCTGACCTGATGCTGGCAAACTCGAATTATGTCCGCTCTCGAATCGAACGGATTTACGGCCGCGACGCGCGGGTCGTCCATCCGCCCGTCGCCACCGAGGATCTTAAACTCGTCGTCAACAAGGATGACTACTACGTCACGGCCGCGTTCCACGCCCCGTATAAACGAACGGATCTGATAATCGAGGCGTTCAGCAAAACGCCGTCGCGTCGCTTGGTTGTTGTCGGCGACGAAGTACAATCCAAACATCTGCGATCGCTTGCCGGCCCCAACATAGTCTTCACCGGCTATCTGCCGCGGCATGAATACATCGAAAAAATCGCCAAGGCTCGTGCGATGGTGTTCGCCGGATGCGAGGACTTCGGGATAACGCTTGCCGAGGCCCAGGCGTGCGGCACGCCATTGATCGCTTTCGGCCGCGGCGGCGCGCGCGACATTGTCCGGCCGCTTGGCGAGAGCGCCCATCCGACAGGTGTGCTCTTCGACCGTCAGGCCATCGATTCCGTAGCTGGGGCCATTGATCTATTCGAGAAAAATGCGCTGTCCATTACGCCGCACGCCTGTCGCGTGAACGCGACCCGGTTCTCCGAGGAAAGGTTCGACCTGGCGATACTCGACGCCCTTGGCCTGGCCCAGTCTGTCCAACTCGCTCGCGCGACCGAGTACAATGAACTCTTCGGAGCCGAGAGCTCGACGCGCGATATAACCGGTTCACTTGTCGAGCCAATTTTACAATGAATTCAGTTGACCTTCACATGGCAAGCAACAGAAAAGCGCTTCGACCGGCCGCGTGCCCGTGCTGCTCGGCGCCGGTCAGCCGGTCAATCTACCGGGTCGAATCCATCCCGGTGCATAGTTGTGTCCTGCTGAACTCGGCCCGAGAAGCCCACGCCTTTCCCCGCCGCGACCTTGACCTCGCATTCTGCGACGCATGCGGATTCATATTCAACAGGGCCTTTGACGAGACGATCATGGGTTACTCGACCAATTTCGAGGAATCCCAGCATTTTTCCAGCACCTTCAACAGTTTCGCGAAAGGACTTGCACGCGAGATTGCACAAAAATGTGCGATAGCCGGCAAGCACGTGTTGGAGATCGGCTGCGGCAAGGGTGAATTTCTCCGCGAACTTTGCATATCGGGCGGCTCCACCGGGCTCGGTATTGATCCAGCCTATCGAGCCGACAAAGGCCGCAATGATGAGTACGGCGACGTCAAGATCATCGTCGACTATTTCGGACCGGACTACCAGCATCTCCAGGCGGATACGGTCCTCTGTCGCCACACGCTCGAACACGTCAGCTCGGTGTCGAGTTTCGTGCGGCTGATCCGCAAGATGATCGGCAAAAGGACCCAGGATTGGGCGGTCTTCGAGACGCCTGATGCAAAACGTGTGCTCGTGGAGAGCGCGTTCTGGGACATTTACTATGAGCATTGCTCCTATTTCAGTCCTGGCGCGCACGCACGCCTGTTTCGCCAGGAAGGTTTCGACGTTACTGATCTGGAGCTCGTCTATGACAACCAGTACATCGTTCAGTACGCCCGGCCGTCAGCCGGCCGGACGATGCCGAGACTACCGCTCGAGCACGATCTGGAAGTGATGCACCGTTTGGCGGAAACCTTTCCCGCTCGCGTGCGTGCGGTTCAGGATTTCTGGCAGGAGCGCATCCGCGCCGCATACGCCGCCGGCCGGCGGGTCGTCCTGTGGGGCGGCGGCTCCAAGGCAGTGTCGTTCCTGACGACCTTGCAGCTTGGAGACGAAGTCTGGGCAGCAGTCGACATCAACCCATACAAGCAAGGCAAGTTTACGCCCGGGACCGGTCACCCGGTCATCGCGCCAAGCGACTTGTTGGACGCTCCCCCTGATCTCGTCATCGTCATGAACCCGATATACGTGAACGAAGTGGCGCAATCCTTGGTTGCACTGGACCTGCGGCCGGAAGTTGTCGCGGTCTGACGTCCACCCCAGAAGGAGCCTAGAAATGGAACATTCCAAGTCGCCAAAGGTATCCCTTGGTTTACCCGTCTACAACGGCGAGAATTTCCTGTCCGATGCGATTCAGTCGATCCTCGAGCAAGATTTCGGCGATTTCGAACTTGTCATCACCGATAATGCTTCGACGGACAGGACAGCGGATATATGCTTGGAATTTGCGCAGCGGGACAGGCGCATACGCTATGTCCGAAACGTTCGCAACCTGGGAGCCGGTGCCAATTTCAATCGAGCGTTCCAACTGAGCACAGGCGAATATTTCAAATGGTGCGCGCACGATGACCGCTTGAGCAGTGGTTTCTTGACAGACTGCGTGCGTGCGCTTGACGCGAATGCCCGCCACGTCATTGCCTACCCGCGACTGCTGGGGATCGACGAAACTGGTCAACTGACTTCCTATGTCGAAAGGGTGCTGCCGGACATGGGAGGATCGACGCCCGCATCCCGCTTCCGGTTGATGGTTGCTGCGCACGGTTGGGATGCTGCGATGTTCGGCCTCTGGCGCCGGGCGTCGTTAGCTAAAACGACACTGCACGAGCCCTACTACGGCTCGGATTGTGCGCTTCTGGCCGAGATGGCTCTTCTCGGGACGTTTGTTCATGCGCCCAGCGCGATACTATACAGCCGTGATCATCCGACGCGCTCGGTGCGATTGCCAAGCTCCGAGCGACTGGCTTGGCAAAATCCTGGTGACTCCACGGCGAATGCCTTTGAGTTGTCGAGGCGGCTAAAACACCTCGTCGCAATTGCCTATCGGCACAGGCGCAAAGCACCGTTGGGCATGACACTGCTTCATCTGGTTGCGTGGATCTTGGATCCGCTGCTTATCGCGAGACTGTTCCTGGAACTTGTAGGCGCTGTTTCTCCGCAGCTTCGTACCAAGCTCCGCGGCGCTGGCTTGGGAGCGCTGAAGCGCATTGATGCCGCGTCCAACCGATCGCCTGTCTAGAAACGTGACCCGCCGGGAGGCCTTGTATGAACCTTCGCCAAGTCACGCCCGCGGCCGCAGCAGTGTCAGCCTTCCGAAAATTGCCAGAGGGTTCGGGCAAGAGAAATCTGGTGATCGTCCGGGCGGGGCGTAGCTCGTTGCATGCCGGCTGGACTGAGGGGGCGGGCGACGCCGACTTCGATCTTCTCGTCGCCGCCTACGAGGCTGGCGTCTCCCATGGACAGAACGATTTCAGTGTATTTCTCCCGGGGCGCAAGATCGCCGGCTATCATGCCTTGTTTCAATGCTACCCTGAAATTGTGACGCGATATGATCTCATTGCACTGATCGACGATGACATCGAGACGACGAAGCTGGACTTGAATCGTCTGTTCGCCATCGGCCGCCGCTATAAACTTGATCTGTTTCAGCCAGCACTGTCTTGGGACAGCTATTTCTCCTACGCAGCGACGCTTGTCAGCGGCAAGCGATACTTGTTGCGATATACCAACACGGTCGAGATGATGTGCCCGGTGTTCAGCGCCAGGTGCCTGCAAACGGCGTTGAAATTGTTCGGGCTCGGCTACGAGACGGGAATAGACCTTCTTTGGACCCGCCTGACTGACATGCCTTGGTTGCGGTACGCCATCGTTGACGATGTCGTTGTAAGACACACGCGGCCGGTCGGGACGACAAAGACGCTTCAAGGTTTCGCCGCCAACGAGCGTTATGACGTGCAGATGGATGCGGTGCTGAAGAGGTTCGGCGCTGCGTTTCGCGGGTTCGTAACCTATGCAGCGGTGGACCGGCGCGGGCAGCTCATCCAGTCTCGTTTTCTGATCGGCCTTAACTCCCTGTCCCTTTGGCGGGCGCTGTCCAAGACGCCACTTAGATGGCCGCAGTTTATGCGCCGCTCGACCGACTATACGCGACACTGCTGGCTGAGGCCGGTCAACCTGCAACGGATCGACGTCGATGGAGTGATAAAGTCAGGCCATCAGCCGCAAAGGGTGGATCGCAGGATCAGGCAAGGATGATATCGGGCGCAAGACCAAGCTTGTGTGCCGCCTGGGCAACTTCGTCTCGATAGAGCGGGTTCATCACGATGATTGACCGCACGGGTCGGCCGCGCAGGCTCTCCGGCCCAACCACAGTTGTGCCTGTGCCTGGAGAAAAGCGCCCTTGCTTGTGCGGGTTGACGTCGACGAGAGCGCTCATCCGCGCGCCCTCGGGACGACCTTGACGAAAGTGACGCCCTTTGATCCCGCACCCCAGACCACGGTCTGCTCCGGATCCCGCGTTGCAAGGTAATCCCGCCACCAGGCGACTTTGTCACGATAGGTCTGGTCGAAGCGACGGACCAACGCATCAATCTTTCCAGGTCTTGAAAGACCAGCGGTCATCCCGGTTCCGGGAGGCTTGCTTCGATGAAGAGATACTGATCACGGTCGCGTCCCCACAGATGGTGTAGCTCGGCGGTAGCGAAGCCGCTCGCGAGCGCGCCCTCGATAGCGCTGTAGCGAGCGAGCGGCTTTGCGATGGTCATCAACAGAACCTGCGCGCGCTCGTGGAGAAGACTCCGGAATTCCGATCTCTTGCGCGAGATGATTGGCTTTGCCGCCGAGCGGCTGATGGAGCTGGAGGTTGGGGCCGCCACCGGCGCCGGCTGTGGCGAGAAGAACCCGTTGCGCACGGCCCAGCGCAACGGCTATCGCGAGCGCGACTGGGAGACGCGCGCCGGCACCGTCGAGCTGCGCATCCCCAAGCTCAGGAAGGGCTCCTATTTCCCCGGGTTCTTCTAGAGGTCGCGCCCGACACCAAACTAGCCGCGAAGCCTGAGGAACAAGTCTCGCGCTTTGAACAGGTCAGAGCGCACCAGCCCGAAGAGAGCCGTACAATAGACAGCGGCTCCAAGGACAATTGCGCTAATAAGAAGCGTCTCCTGCGCGGCGTGCTCAGGCGCGCTGCTTAGCCACGCGCTGACGGCGCCGAACATCAGGAGGGCGGCGAGAGCCAGTCGTGGGAAGATCTCTAGGGGTCTCAGCACGTCGATACGCGCGATGCGCTGAGCGTAGAAGAGGAAGACTGGTAGGAGGACCAGGCCGCAGGCTACGAGCGCCACCATCGTCATCTCAAGGCTGATCTGCGCAGTGACGGACAACAGCATCGTTGCGACAACAGAGTAGGCAATGTTCAACTTCAGGAGCAACCTGGAGTGACCCATTGCAAGGATCGTAAACGCGCAGAGGCTGTCAATCGTGCGTTGCAGGCCCAGCAGCATGAGAATCTGGACAGCGACGACCCCGCTGGCCCATTGCGGGCCGAAGATAAAGGGAACCGCGATCGGTGCGATCGCGGCAAATCCGATGAATGCAGGAAACCCTGCTATCCCGGCGATGCGGACGGTCGTGTTGAAAAAACGGTCGATCTTTTCGGGTTGATCTTGAATCCGTGACACGGTGGGCATAGTGACAGCCATCAGCGGACTGAGGAATACTTGCACCAGAAGGTCGAGCGGACGACGGGCGAGAGCATAGACTCCGACCGCGTGGGGGCCGAGGAACGTGCCGAGTAGGACCTTTGGAATTTCCTCATTCAAAAAACTCCAGAAAGTCTGGACGATAAGCGGGCCGCCAAATCCTAATAGGTCACGAACCTTTGCATAGGAGAAGGTCAGACGGGGCCGCCAAGAACTGCCAACGAGAAGGACAGCGGTTTCCACAGCCGCTTTTGCAAGGTGCATCCAAATCATGCTCCATACGCCGAAACCGGCTATTACCAAGACGATGCCGAGTGTGCCGCCGACGACGGTGCCGGCAAGTGTACGCAACGCGAACAAGCGGAACTCGAGTTGGCGCTTCAACACAGCCGCAGGTACCGACGAGAGGGCCTGAATTACGACGACCACGCTGCTCCAGCGGATGAGATCTTCGAGAATGGGCTGTCCGAACGCTGCAGCAATCAAACCGGCAGACATCCAGATGAGCCCGCTAATCACTGCGCCGCTCGCGGCGAGAAGCCAGAAGGCCGAGTCAAAGTGTAAGGACTCAATTTTAGGGTGCTGAATGAGTGCCTCCGGTATTCCGATCGTGACCGGAACAGCAAGAATGACGGGTACAACCATGGAGAGGGCGGCGAGGCCGAATGCCTCAGGTCCGAGGTGCCTGGCCAATACGACAAAAATGGCAAACATGGCTGCTTGCCGCCCCCATGTTTCGACTGCTGTCCAAGCCGCGCCGCTGACAATCTTCGCGCCGATCGATGTCATCGCATGTCTCTTTGCCCGTTGGAGGACGGAACTGCGACCTTCGATCGCGCAGTCAAGGCTTTCCGTCTTCGTCCCACGGCTGAGCCGTTAGCGATCTGGCCTGGTCTACGTGAATAAAAAGGAGAGCCGTCGATCTCTCTCCGGCCATCGTTTATCGAGCTGGAATCTCGCGAACGCAGAGTCGTCGCGGGACACAGATGGCGTTTCGCATGTTTGCTCGTCATTCTATTCCACCATCCACAAGCACGCATGGCTGAGGATACTGTGGTTGGCGAGGAAGGGTGGCTGCATCCAGTTCTTATTGGTCATTAGGCAGCTCCTCTGGAAATCCTCTTTGTAGCGCAATCAAATTAGGCGGTGTTAGCTGATATCTTGATGATATCGCCGCGGCCGCGTTGCCGGGATTCGAATTCGTTCGAGTGCTCTTGCAAACCTTACGCCGGAGCGTGGGAACGTAAACGTCCCCAAACGACGTATGTCTTACGCACCCGGGGCAGTTTGGTGCAGTCCGATTACCGATGGACCATCCCGCGTCCCACACGCCCATCCGCGCAGGCGATCAAGAAGCGGGGGCTACCTCTTTCAGCGCTGGCTGATACTCAAGGGCAAACGAGGTGCGCCGCGGCAATCAAAGTGAGAGCGCCTCTCTGCCAGATTGTCGGGCTATAACGAGGCGAGAAAGTCCGATGACCCTTGGTGGAATGGCCATGTTGATCTCAACCGGCACGGTCATTGGAGTATCCCCTACCAATCCCGTTCTGCGCTTTCGTGCCGCCGCGGTTGAATTGAACTTTCATGCAACCGCAATCTCGGGTGTGAAGCCGAGTTCCGCTACGAGACTGGTGATCTCCTCGCGGTAGAGCGGGTTCATGACGATGATTGATTCGACTGGCTGGCCGCGCAACGCCTCCGGAGCAAGGATCGGAGTGGCGGTTCCTGGCGCAAAACGACCTTGCTTGTGCGGGTTCACATCGATGATCGCGCGGATCCGATCGGCGCCTGGCACCACGTTGACGAATGTAATGCCCTTCGATCCCCCTCCCCAGACGACGATCTGCTGGGGATTGCGCCTCGCGATGTAACCACCCAATCGCTCGATCTTGTCGCGATAGGCGCGCTCGAAATCGCGGACGAGCATCTCGATTTCGCGGCTGTCAACGGAAGTAGCGTACTTGGGGACAGCCGGCCGCGCCTCAATGTAAAGATACTGGTCGCCGAAAGACGTCCCTGCATCCAGCACTCGAAAGCCAGCCGTCTCGAACGCCGCGTTCAGCGAAGCGGGCGTGAAATAGGAGGCGTGCTCATAAATGAGGTCCCAGATTCCCATATCCCGGAGCGTGTAAAGGACATTCGGGACTTCAAAGAAGAACACCGTCTCCGGTGCGATGCCCGGATGGGCGCGAAGGGCGCGCAGGAATTTCACCGGCTCGGCGATATGTTCGAGAACCTGGCGGCATACCACCAGGTCAGGACGCAGATCCGCGTAGGAATCGCCGAACCAGTCGTTGATAAATCGTACTCCAGGGACCGCGTCCCCCCGGTTGTCCTCGAAGCTCTTGTCGAAACCGATTCCCTGCGCACCGCTGATCAAGCTTAGCCGCTTCAGGAAATCCCCCTTGCCGCATCCAATATCGACGATCGTCTTCCCCGAGAGCGCGTAGGTCCTGCTCAGGCGCTCGGCCAGCGTTTCAACAAACGCCACGAAACGGGGGGAGTAATGAAGCGAATTCTCGTAGCTTTGCGTATAACCGATGCGATTTTCCTCGAATGAGGCGTTGAAGACGTGCGTGCAGCCGAGGCAGAAGGTAGTCGCAAATCTGCCGGTCTGTGCCGCGCGCGCCGATGCCGCGTCCGCACAAAGCGCGTTGCAGAGCAGGGGCAACGCTTCGAATAGCACCGAATTGAGCAGATTTCGCTGACCGCAGACCAAGCAATCGGTTCGAATGGAACCCGTCGACTGCGTCGGTCCATCGGCTTTCAGGCAAGCCATCTGTGCGCGGTCCGCCTGTTTTGTCATATGATTCTCGGCGTTGGGACGGGGAGGATGAATTTTCCGCCGCGTGCACGATACTCGGCCTGTTGATCGAGAATTTCATCTACGAAATTCCAAGCAAGGAGAAGCACGTAGTCGGGTTGCACCTCGAGAAGCGCTTCAGTCGAGCGGATCGGCAGGCGCTGTCCGGGCATATATTTGTTGTGTTTATAGACGTTGCGATCCACGACGAAGTCCACGAGGTCGCGTCCGATGCCGACGGTGTTAATCAGCGTTGCTCCCTTGGCTGCAGCTCCATAGGCGGCAATCGTGGCACCCTGCGACTTTAACCGGCGTAAGAGCGTGGAAAGGTCGCGCTTCAGCGCGTCGACCTTGGTGGAGAAATCGCGGAAATAGCCGATCGCATCGATCCCGCGCGAGGCTTCATGGGCAAGCTGGTCCTTTACTGTCGCACCCACGTTCTCGCGCGATTCCACATAAAGGCGCAGCGAACCGCCATGGATTGAAAGGTGCTTGACCTCATTGAGGTAAAGCCCGTGGCGGCGAAAGAGCTTATCCAGTGCAGTAACTGAAAAATAGCAAAGATGCTCGTGATAGATCGTGTCGAACTCACAATGTTCGATCAAAGGTTCGACGTAGGGTGCCTCGATAACCGCCACACCGTCATCCTTGAGAAGTCGGGCAATTCCTGCCACAAATCCGTTGGTGTCGGCCACGTGGGCGAGCACGTTATTGGCATGGATAATGTCCGCGCGCATGCCTTGCGCGCACAGCGTTTCAGCGACATCGCGGGTGAAGAATGCACAGCGCGTGGGCACGCCGACCCTCTCGGCAGCGGCGGCAGGTCCGTCGGCCGGATCAATTCCGAGCACCCGAATTCCCGCCTCGACGTAGTTCTTCAGCAGATAACCATCATTGCTCGCCAATTCGATGACAAGGCTCTCCGGGCCAAGACCGCGGCGGTTGATCAGATCAAGCGCATTCGCACGCGAATGCTTTAAGAGAGCAGGGGAGAAAGAGGAATAATATGGATAAGAATCGGCAAAAAGAATTATCGGATTCACCGTCTCGGTGATCTGGACGAGGCTGCAGTCTTTGCAGAACGCGACGCGCAGCGGAAAAATGGGCTCCGGTTCGCCGATGTCGCTGCTGGTGAGAAGGCGATCGGCCAGTGGCGTTTTACCGAACTCGAGAAACGTCTCAATGCCAGTTCCACCGCAAGATCGGCAGGCCCGCTCGGTTACCGACTTCGCATCTAGGCACATCATGTCCATATCGTCCCCCTTAGCCCGGCTCAGTCTGCTTTGGCCAGAACGGGAACGCGACCAGGTGCTCGTCCAGTTCGCAATCGCGGATCAGCTTTTTCACGTGGGCGATGCGCTTGAAAGCGCTCCCCCTCGAACTCTTCAAGCAAGAGACCAACAGTGCCGAATGCCTCGTAGAACTGCGCGACGTCGCGTCGGGCCGTCCGTTGCGGCTTGAACACGTGCAGGCTCTCTGTTTCCTCGGCCAGCCGTGTCCCAAATCCGCCCGCGAGGATACCCACTTTCATAAAGTCTTCCCCACCAGCAAACACACGTCTCGAACGTCCGTGAGTTCTGTTACCATGGGCGATCGGGGTTCAACAACGCGAGCGAACGGATGATGGAAGCGCACCAATGTGGACCTTTAGGCGGACCTTCAGCACCATGCTTGATACTCAATTGCGACTGCGACTTAGGCCGTTTGAAGTAGGCGACTGGTCAGCGTCGGCTGTCATTGTTGCGCCGCATCCGGCCTCGGGTGCCTAGGTCCGTTTTGGTTTTTGTCACCGATGGCGCTGCGTCCTCATAGGGACCTTAGGCAGGACGACACGCGAGGCCGGAGCCATAGAAGCAGTTCATCGTCTGGGCGCATCATCCGAAAGTGTTACATTCTTACGCCTTCCAGGCGGGGCGGCCAATCATCACGTTCATGCGATAACACATGCGGTCGTGTCGATGCTCAACACATGGCGGCCGCAGAGCGTTTTCGTGAACTATGCAAAGGATCCGACTTCCGATCATGTCGCCGTCAATGCAGCAGTTCGCGCGGCGCTTCGTGCTTATGGTCGCCCTGTTACGGTATTCGAGTATCCAGTCTGGATTGGTACCATTGCGTCGTCCACGCTCAATAGCCTCGCCTGTCTTGGCGATGTTATCGGCGTAATGCGGGAAGCGCTGGCGGCGCATGCGTCGCAGATGCAGCGCCTGGAGAACCAAGATGAATGGCGGACGCTGTCGGACTTGTCGGGGGGAGATTTCGTCGGGCGGTTGCTGGCCGACTAGGAAATGTTCACACGCTACGAAATCAACATTTAGCATGTTCGGCCGCCTGATCGCGGTCCTCATGATCGGCTACACCCTCGCAAGTTGCGAGGCCGCTCAGGGACAGGGACCTCCCGAAGAAATTCTACAGTCGGGTCTTGTTTTTGAACGCAAAGAGATTGCCCCCTATTCAGGAGACGTAAAGCTTGTTGGCGATATAGACGGCGACAGTCGACTAGATTTCGTTCTTGGCGGCTTCCCCGAGGATGCGATGTCTTGGTGGCGGTGGCCCGATCTGGTTCACACCGTAATCGCGAGGCCCCGCGTCGAGTTCACCACCGACGGAGTGCTTGCCGACATCGATGGGGACGGTGATCGCGACATCGTCACGGCCGATGGGCCCGATGCTGTCAATCTCGTCTGGTTCGAGAACCCGCGGCCGAATGGTAACCCGACCCACGGTCCCAGCTGGAAGCGTCGGGAAATCGGTGCAGTCGGCAGCTGGGGCAAAGACATCAAGGCCGCTGATTTCGACGGGGACGACCTCGTTGATATCGTCGTTCGAGCGCCTGGCGAAGTGATGATTTTCTTCCAGGAAAGCCCGAGCTCCTGGGCCCGCGTGGGCTTGTTCTTCAACCTTGGCGAAGAGGGAATGGCAATCGGCGATATTGACGGCGATGCTGATGTCGATCTCGTCCTGCACGGAGTATGGGCGTCGAATCCAGGCGCAGCGGCAGCACGCGATGCAGCACTATGGCGCAGCTACGAGCTTGGTCCGTTCAATCCTGCATTCAAGGCGCTCGTCACCGACCTTGACCAGGACGGCCGCGCCGACATTCTGACTTCAAGTTCCGAGCACACTGACGACGTTGCCTGGTTCCAGCCCCTCGCCGGACCGACGGGCCGCTGGATCCGCCATGTCATTCAGCCTTCTGTTGCGGGCGCCCATACGCTGCAGGCCGCCGACATGGACGGAGACGGGGACAACGATGTCGTTGTCGGGCAGATGCATACGACCGAGGAGCGCAAGCTCGCGATCCATTACAATGTCGACGGGCGAGGAACGCGCTGGGCCCGTCAAGTGATCGACGATGTGGGTCTCCACAACGGCGTCGTCGCCGATGTCGACAGGGACGGTGATTTTGACATCTATGGGGCGAACTGGGTGGGCAACCCGCCTGTCAGAGTGTGGATCAATCGGCTGGATCCGGCTGCATCGGTCCGCCTCGACCGCTGGACCTATCATCGCATCACGAACGGGCACGTCCGCTCCTTTGGGATCGCTTTTTCCGCCATCGATGGTGATGATCTCACTGACATCATCTCGGGTCCGTTCTGGTACCGTCAACCGTCCGAAGCCTGGAACACAGAATGGGAACGGACCCCGCTTGCCGAGGGTGTGGACGCGGTCGCAGCCCTGGATCTCGATGGTGACGGGCGCGGGGAGGTCATAGCACAGCGCGGCGGAGGCAGGGCGCTGCACCTGGTGTGGCTCCATGCCGAGGACATTGAAGCGCACCGCTTTGAAGAGCACGAGATCGGAGAGGTTCCCGCCGCCAGTCATGAGCTCGGCTCTCAGGGCCATGTGCTAGCCCAGGTCGTAAAAGGTGGGAAGCCGGAGCTGGCGGTCTCGAGTGGCGGTGGGGTTTTCTATTTTAAGATTCCTGACGATCCAACAGTCGAGCCATGGCCGCGCACCCGCATCTGCGCCGAAGCGTCTGATGAAGGGATCGCATTCGCCGATATCGATAGGGACGGTCTACTTGACCTTGTCGCCACGACCGGCGATGCAAAGACGGCCGCATGGTGGCGCAATCCGGGTGACGGCTCGCCAGACTGGGAGCTTCGGCATGTTGGAAAAGTTCCTGAAATGGTCTATCCCGACCGCGTCGCGGCCGCCGATCTTGATGGCGATAGGCGTGCGGACATCGTCGTGACCGAGGAAAATGGCAAAGCCGACAGCGCTAAGGCGTATTGGTGGCACAACCCCGGCGACAGCTCCTCCGACTGGGAGCAACACGAAATCACCTCGCGCGGTTCCCTTAATAGCCTTTCAGTGTCCGATATGACTGGCGACGGCAGGCCGGATCTTATCATGGGCGAGCATCGCGGCGCACTTCGTCTCTCGAGCTGGCATAATCTGGGTGGGGGACGGTTCATCGAGCAGCTGGTCGGCGAAGGGATGGAAAGCCATCTGGGAGCAAGGACGGTTGACCTCGACGGTGACGGGGATCTCGACATTGTGTCGATCGCATGGGACGCATTCGAAGCGATCCATGTCTGGCGGAATGACGCGGTCGGCAAGGATGCTGATGGCGACCAAAAGGCCCGCTGACGAGGAGGGGTGAGCACCGGCCGGCGCCGCATGAACCGTAGCGAGCTCAGCCGGCTCCACCTGTTTGCACGGCTGCGCAGGCGCTCATGCCTCGACGCTCAAGTCCGGGAAAGTGCGATGCGCTGAATGAATTCAACCGCTCGACGTGCTAAACCATTCGACGTTGCCGCTAGCAGGTTCACCAAGCCAGTGCGCAAGTCGGGCCGCTCATGCCTTTACGACGTTGTCGGTGCGTGACTGACTACGCGCACACGCATTTCGGGTATCGAGCACCAGCTTTGCGTGCTTGGTGATGTTCTGCCAATCGATCGCATCGTGATCTGTCGAGATGACAACGGCATCATACGATGCCAAACTGCTAGCGCAGATATCCACAGAGGGGCGACCTGCCAGGTTGGCGTACTCTCTTGTTCCGGGTATCTCCGGTACGTAGGGGTCGTGGTAATCAACGACTGCCCCGCGTCGCTCCATGATGTCGATCAGCTTCAACGATGGGCTTTCTCGTGTGTCACCCACGTTTTTCTTGTAGGACATCCCGATCACCAAAATCCGCGAACCACTCAGGCCGCGGCTCGCTCGCCGGTCCAAGGCCTCCACAAGGCGGTCCACCACATAATGCGGCATGTTCGTGTTGATTTCACCGGCAAGCTCAATGAAGCGTGTTGTTACTTCGTACTCTCTTGCCTTCCAGGTCAGGTAGAATGGGTCGATCGGGATGCAGTGCCCGCCGAGGCCGGGGCCTGGATAAAACGCCATATATCCGAACGGCTTGGTCTTGGCGGCTTCGATCACCTCCCAGACGTCGATGCCCATCCTGTCAAAAATCACCTTTAGCTCATTGACCAACGCAATGTTCACAGAGCGGAATATGTTCTCGGTCAGCTTCACAGCCTCTGCCGTTGCGGTGGAGGCCACGGGAACGGTTTGCACAATGATCTGATCATACAGCTCCTTGGCAACTTGTAGGGACGATGGGTCGTCGGCGCCTATCACCTTTGCAACTTTGGCGGTGGTGTGTACGTCGTTGCCTGGGTCCACCCGTTCGGGCGAATAGGCGAGAAAAAAGTCCTTTCCTAGAGAAAGATTCGTCGCCTCGAGTAGCGGCTGCACGATCTCTCGCGTCGTTCCTGGCCAGGTCGTCGACTCCAGAACGACAAGTTGACCAGGGCGCAGCCGCTCCGCGATCGCACGTGCGCTGTTTTCGACGAACGAGAGGTTCGGCTCCCGGTTTTTGGTAAGCGGCGTTGGCACCGCTATCAAGATCGCGTCGGGTTCGCCTAGATCGGCGAAATCGCTGGTGGCGCGAAACCGCTTGCTGTCGACAGCCACTTTGATGGCAGCACCAGACAAATGATCTATGCCTGTTTCTCCGCGGTTAAGAAGTGCAACCCGAGACGCGTCGATGTCGAAACCGATAACTTTGAACCCCGCGTCCAGCGAGATCATGGCGAGCGGCAGACCAACGTAGCCGAGGCCCATGATGCCAATGGTGTAGTCCCGCGTTCGGATGCGGTTAACCAGTTCCTGAAGGTCTGGAGCAGTCTGCATGGGATGCTGGCAACTTTCGCTTCAATGTCGACAATAAAGGATCGCCTCAATTACCGCGGGGAAGCAGTTCACAGCAATCAGCAAAATGTATGCGGTTAGCCAACCCCAGAGCTGAAAACAGCACGGATTGCACCATTGGGAGAACAGCCGAAATGCTTACCCCAAGCCACGTTGTCAAATAAACCTGGCGCTGCCACATTTAACTTTCAAGCGACGTCCTCAAGGATCTGGGAGCCACCTTCGCTCGCGAGATCGAAGATGTCGCGTTGGCGAAGGGACGCACCCTGCGTCAGTCGATTAAACTGTTCGGTTGAGGTGGGGAATATGACGCAATCGATCCTGGTAACTGGTGGAGCGGGCAATATCGGCAGCGCCCTCACTCGCGCGTTGGTCAAGCTACCTCAGACCCAGGTGGTCGTCGCTGACAACCTGTCGACCGGAAGTCGAGACAAGGTACAAATAGACGCGGGCAATCTGACCGTAGTAAAGGCGGATGCGAACGATTTCGACGACATCTCATCGTTGTTCTACCGCTTCCATTTCACCCACGTCTTCCACTTCGCAGCCGTGGTCGGTGTGCAGCGGACTTTGGCAAATCCGTTGCTCGTGCTGCGCGACATCACCGGTATCGAGAACGTGCTGAGGCTATGCAAGAACACCGGCGCCGAGCGTGTCTACTTCGCTTCGTCATCGGAGGTATATGGCGAGCCTTTCGAGATTCCTCAAAACGAGAGCACCACGCCGCTTAACTCTCGTCTGCCGTATGCAGTGGTGAAGAATCTTGGAGAGGTCTATCTGCGCACTTTTCAGCGTGAGTTTGGACTGCCATTTACCATTTTTCGCTTCTTCAACACCTACGGACCACGTCAGAGCGAGGATTTCGTTCTGCCGCGATTTGTGCGTGCCGCCCAGCGCGGCGAGCCCCTGACGATTTACGGCGACGGTTCGCAGACCCGCACCTTCTGCTATGTCGACGACACGGTTGACGCTTGCATCGCGGTTCATCGAACGCGCGCGCACGAGAACGAAGTGATCAACGTGGGCAGCGACGTGGAAATGAGCATTCGACAGCTGGCCGAGTTTGTCATCGAAGTGCTGGGCTCGTCATCGAAATTGGAATTCCGACCGCCCCTTGCGGAGGGCGACATGACGCGCCGCTGTCCTGACACGAACAAGATGAAAGCTATATTGAACCGTCCCCTGGTGCCGCTCGAAGAGGGCATTCGCCGCCTCGCCGACCACCTCTCCCGACCGGAAGACCGCCCTGCACTTAGAAGAGTCGCCTGAACGAGCTGACGGTGGGGAGTGACATGAAGCTCGTATACGTCGGTCAGCCGTACGATAGACTTTTTCCGCCTGTTCAAAACTCAATCGGTCTGATCGTCTACAATACGGCGCTGCGGCTCGGCGAGGGCCTGCAGATTACGCTCTATGGCAAGCATTATCGAGACGACACGGTGCCCGCGGACCTGCCATTCGCGGTGCGGCGGGCTGCGGCGCGGCGTGACCGCGCGTTGCAGCGGATCATCCGCCAGTTTCCGCGCCTGGCGCGCTGGCTGCGGCTGGATCGGAAGGCCGATGACCACTCGCAATATCGTAACAAGGTTCGTCGCTACCTCGCCGTCGATCGACCAGATATCGTCCATTTGATGAATTACTGGGCATGGTGCCGGGAACTGAAGGCAGCCAGCTCATCCCATCGGCTCGTGCTTGAGATGCAGTGTGAGTGGCTGTCACAGCGTGACCGCGATCAGGTGGCCGGTCAGCTCAAGGTGGTGGATGCGGTGGTCGCCGTCAGCGACCACATCGCAAGCACCTTTCGTTCTGCATTCCCGGACTATCCTGGCGTCGTTGCCACCGTCGGTAATGGCGTGGACGTTTCTTACTTTCGGCCGAGCGAGCAGCGGGCCTCCGCATCCACCAGAACCCGACGTGCCATCTTGTTCGTTGGGCGGGTATCGCCAGAGAAGGGGCTTCACACACTGATCGAGGCCTTCAGTGAGGTTGCGGCCAGGTTTGCGGACGTCGACCTTCGGATCGCAGGGCCGCAATCGCCGCTTTCCGTAGACTTCCTGACCAGCCTCTCGTCGGATCCGCGGGTTACCGCATTGAACCGTTTCTACGATCGCTGGGGCAATTGCAAATATCGGGAACACTTAGAGGAACTCATCGAGCGCCACGGGTTACGTGATCGAATTCATTTCGTGGGCAACGTGCCCCACAAGGACCTCGTAGCGACGTATCATGAGGCCGACATTGTGGTGAATCCGTCACTCAGCGAGAGCTTCGGAATATCGGTCGTGGAGGGGATGGCCTGCGGGATACCGGTGGTTGGAACGCGCGTGGGCGGGATGTGTGAATCCATTCTAGCTGGCAGCACCGGGATGCTGGTCGAAGTCGATGCTCCTGGCGAGCTCGCCCAGGCATTGATCACGATGCTGAAGGATACGGTCCGGGCAAGCGAAATGGGCAGCGAAGGGCGCAAGCGTGCCGTCGAGCTGTATTCGTGGGAGGCGCGCGCAGAACGGCTCAAGTCAGTCTATCAGAAACTGCGCCCAGGCACGCCGGTCCATGTTTCCACAAAGGTCGTGAGCCATTGAGCCTTAGCGATGGGCGGCGCGCGCCAAGTGCCTCACAGCATGTAGGCCGATGTGATGAGCATGCGGCGATCCTCAGTGTAGCGCTCAACCCGGTATCGGTTTACGGCCAACCCGTGTCGGATTGAAATGGGCCCGTCAGGCCCGCCGTTCTCCTTCCCTAACGGGCGTCAGGGGCACCCAGCCCAAAGGGCGGAGAGAGGCCGAGTGAACCTGTTCTACAATTCGCAACACATTACTGGTGGCGAGGCGGTGGCCTCGGGATCGTAGCGCGACGCGGCGACCAGATTTTGCGCGACGCATCCAGAAAAGCCGGCGTATGGGCTGGTCGGAGTTCGAGACCCTGACGGCGCGCGGGTCGCGAAGAGCCGAGTGCGGGAAAGCCGCACGCCCGGATCTGTGAGGGCGAAAGCCGAATGGCTGAGCTACTCGACCTTGAGGGAAAGCCTATCAGCTAGGGGCGTCGTGCCGAGCTTCAGGAAAGTGTCGATGTGACTTCCGCCGCAGGAGCGGCAAATCTGCTCGGTTGCAGAGCCCTGCACCAGCAATCATCATGGCCATGGCTCCGGGCTGTGTTTGTTCAAACCGCTACCGCTAACTGCGACGTGCGGCGCAGATCGGTATCCAGTTCGCCATCTTGGATCAGCTTCTGCACATGGGCGATGCGCTTGAACCGCTCGCCCTCGAAATCCCCAAGTGCAAGGCCCGCCGCGCGAAATGTGTGATAGAGCTGTTCGATACCGCGCCGCGCTGTCCATTGCGGCTTAAACCCGTGCAGGCGGCGACCAATATAGGTGCAGTCGACGCGATAGCACCGTTTGTCTGGCCCGGCGTCGGGCGCGAACTTCACCCGGCTGTCGGGAACGATCGTTTGCACCAACTCCGCGATCTCCCGAATCTGATAGTTTTCCGTGGTCAAGCCGACATTGAATGCCTCGTTGTGGACCAGCTCTCGCTCGGCCTCGAGTACCGCGATATAGGCCAGCGCAATGTCTTCCACATGGACGATCGGACGCCATGGCGAACCGTCGCTCTTGAGATAGACCAGGCCGGTCGTGTAGGCCCAGGCGGTCAGGTTGTTGACCACCAGATCGAAGCGGATGCGAGGCGACAGGCCGTAGGCAGTGGAAGCACGCAGGAATGTCGGGCTGAACGATTGATCTGCCATCGGCGCGACCGCTCGCTCCACATTTGCCTTTGAGGCGCCGTAAGGCGTAACCGGGTTGAAGGGAGCATCTTCAGTTAGAAAGCTGTCGCCGGCCGCGCCGTAATTGCTGCAAGAGGAGGCATACAGGAACCGCTGGACGCCGGCGGCCTTGGCGAGCTGCGCAAGCCTTACCGAAGCGCCGCAGTTGATTTCCTCGGTAAGCAGGGGTCGGTAGTCCCCCAACGGATCGTTTGACAGTCCGGCGAGATGGATGATCGCGTCGAAGCCGGCGACGTCGTCGATGTCGATGTCGCGGATGTCTTTCTCGATCGTCGGCACTTCGGCCAACGTCCCTACGAAAGTGCATGACCGGAAGATGTCGCTGTCTAGGCCGGTGACGTCATGGCCGCGTTCAAGCAGCATCGGAGTCAGGACGGAACCGATGTAGCCGAGGTGGCCTGTAACCAGAACTTTCATCGATCGATTCCCATGTTTTCCAGGGCGCTTGCCCGCTGTCCCACAATTTTTGAAGGAGATGCTTTTCACGGATGGTGTCCATGCATTGCCAGAAGGATTCGTGGCGATATGCCATCAGTTGGCCGTCAGTCGCGAGCCGCTGCATTGGCGCGTGTTCGAACATGACATCGTCGCCGTCGATATAGTCCTTTATGCCCGGCTCGAGCACGAAGAAGGCGCCATTGATCCACCCCTCCGAGGCCTGTGGCTTTTCCGTGAAGTCGACAACGCGATGGCCATCGAATTCGATGTGCCCGTAGCGTGCCGGCGGACGCACCGCCGTCATCGTTGCAAGCTTGCCATGCGATTTGTGGAAGGCGATCAGCCTATCAAGGTTGACGTCCGAAACGCCATCGCCCCAGGTGAGCATGAATGTCTCGTCGCCCATCCAGTCGATCAGGCGTTTTATGCGGCCGCCCGTCAGCGTATTCAGTCCCGTCTCCACAAGATCGACGGACCAGTCAGGCAGCGAGTTCGAGTGGCGCTTGACGCTTCCCGATGCGGCATTGACAGTCAAGCTGCCATCGAATGCGACATAGTCGCTGAACCAGCGTTTGATGTATTCGCCCTTGTATCCCAGCGCGACGGCGAACTCGCGGTGCCCATAGGCATAGTAATGCATCATGATATGCCAAAGGATCGGCTTTGCTCCGATTTCGACCATTGGTTTCGGCCGGATCTCGGTTTCTTCCGCCAGCCGCGTTCCCAGTCCGCCAGCAAGAATTCCTACCTTCATTGTTTTCTCACCCCAATCGCCTACAGTGTTTTGCTAGCATGCGCAGGTCGGGTTGAACCACACCGAAGAAGGGATGATCGGAATCATCGATGCATGACGTCAGGCATACGATTGGTGCTATGCTCGATAGAGCGATGTGTAACCAGTCTCATCCATTCGACGTAGCAGACTGGCAGGCATCGGCGGTCATCATCGCACCCCATCCCGATGATGAAACGCTGGGATGTGGAGGGGTCGCCAGCAAGAAGCTTAGCTCGGGCGCCGATGTCCAGTTTATTTTCGTCACCGACGGCTCGGCGTCGCATGCAAATCGGGTTGAGGGCCAGGCCCTACGGATCATCCGTGAGGGCGAAGCGATCGAGGCGGTTTGCCGGTTGGGCGGATCTGCTGATCGGGTGAGATTTCTGCGAGTTCCCGACGGCATGGCTAAGCATCATGTCGGCAAGATCGCAGACGCGATCGCTGAGTTGCTTTTCGCTTGGCAACCACAGAGCGTGTTCGTCACCCATGCAAAAGAGCCGCCGGCGGACCATGTTGCCACCAATCTTGGCGCGCGAGGCGCGCTGCAACTGTATGGCCGGCGCGTGACCGTGTTCGAATATCCCGTCTGGTACTGGTATCAGTGGCCGTGGGTTCGTCTGCACGATCGAGTGCGTGGATTCAATCGCACCGCATTGCGGCAAACGGTCCGGACCCTTGCCGGCTTGCGGGGCGTTAAGATGTTCAACTCCCACGCTTTTATCGGCGACGTGATAGATGTAAAACGTCACGCGCTGGCAGCTCACCGGTCCCAGATGGAGCGGCCGGCGGGACTCGACGACTGGCCTATCCTGGCGGATGTAGGTGGGGGCGATTTGCTGAATCGGCTGCTGAGCGAGCACGAGATGTTCACGCGATACGAGCTTAATGCGTGAACGTAGGCGGCCTGAAGCGTCTCGGGAGGAAGTCGGCGGGTGGCCATGACCTGTTCGGGTTCGACCCAAAGCTGCGGTGCGGCTTCGATCCCTCTGCGACTTTACTTGCGGCCCGTTTTGGATGCGCCGCCGTTCCATCCAAGACAGAGCCTCGGGTCCGTTCTGGTATCGCCGGCCGGCCGATCCCTGGCAAGGTGAACGGGAACAGATACGGCTCGGCGAGGGAGTGGATGCGATCGCGGCAATCGATGTTGACGACTGACGCGCGGAAGTGATCGCCAGCGCGGTGCAGGCGAGACGCTGAACCTGGCGTGGCTTCAGGCGCAGCAGGCGTCAGCGCGCGGCTTTGAGGAACGTGCAATCGGCGAGGTCGGCAGCCACAAGCTGGGGGCTCAAGGGCCATGCACTGGCGCAGATCGTCGAAGGCGGCCGGCAGAGCTTGCGGTCGCAAGCGGTGTCGGAGTGTTCTACTTTCCCATCCGCACGACACGGCGGCGGGGGCCGCTAACCCGCATTTGCCCTGAGGCCTCCGACGAGGGAATCGCCTTTGCCGATATCGACGGCGACGGCCTGCTCGACCTTGCGGCCCGCCAAGGAGATCGCATGGTGGGGCAATCCGAGGGATAGCTCTCCTGACTGGCGGCGACGTGGCCAATGTCCCCAACATGGTCTATCCGGACCGCGTGGCGGTCGCCGATCTGGACGGCGACGGACGAACCGACATCGTCGTGAGTGAAGAAAACGGGCAGACCGACCACGCAAAGGCCTATTGGTGGCGCAATCCCGGCGACATCAAGCAAAACTGGGAACAGCAGGAAATCACCTCGCGCGGCTCGCTCAACAGTCTTTCGGTGGCCGATATGAATGACGACGGCCGGCCGGACCTCGTCATGGCCGAGCACCGCGGCGCCCTGCGCCTTTCGCTCTGGCGCAATCTGGGCGGCGGGCGGTTCATCGAGCAGTTGGTCGACGAGGGCGTCGAGAGCCATCTCGGCGCCCGAACGGCGACCTCGACGGCGACGGCGATCGTGAGATCGGGTGGGGATGCTCCCCACGCGATCCATGTCTTGCGCAACCGTGCCACCGTTCCATCGGACCGGGAGGCCGGGCAGGTACCCCCAAGATGAGATATGGCCCGACAATCGGAGTAGCGATCAGCCGGAGGGAGTAGGAGTCGGCCACCGTTGTCGGGCTCGATCCCGGGCGCACAATCTGTCACCTTCGCGGCGAGCGGCACGGGCTGGCCCCGTCCCGAGGCGTCGCAGAATGGGGAAGAGCGCGTGACATTGACGGCAAGGTTCCTCAGCGTGTTCGGCGACGCGCGCGTCATAGCCAAGGGCGAGGCCGCCGGTCTCAAGCTCGTGGCGAAGCGCGCCGACCCCAACTTTGTTCGCGGCACCTACGAGCCGCCCATCCAACAGGCGATCGCGGCAAACCTGGCGCCTGGGGACGCCTTTTTCGACATCGGCGCGAATATCGGTTTCTTCAGCCTCATCGCCGCGCGCCGCGTCGGGCCGCGCGGTCAAGTCTATGCGTTCGAACCTGTCCCCCGCAACGCCGCCGCTGTCGCAGAAAGTGCGCGGCTCAGTGGGTTCGACACGATACGGGTGTTCGCCGAAGCTGCGGGCGCCACATCCGGCCGTGGCCAGCTTCTGCTCGCCCATCACATCGGCGGCGCCGCGCTTGCCTCGGCAGGAGCACCGCCGGACATGAGTGGCCAGCTGGAGGTCAGCATAGTCGCTATCGACGATGCCATCGCCCAGCGAGGCCTCAGGCCGCCCTCGCTGGTCAAGATCGACGTGGAAGGCGCCGAAATCGACGTCCTGGGCGGTATGACGGAGACGCTGCGCAGTCACCGTCCGAAGGTGATTTATGAGGTCGACGATGCAACGCGCGAGGGGCTCGACCGCAAGGCCCGAAAGATCGCGGAACTCCTGACTGCTTCCGGCTACGCATTGAAACCGCTGCCAGCCTCCTATGGCAATGGGGAATGGCGGGTCGAACACGTCTTGGCGCAGCCGGTGGGCGCTTAAGAACTGGATTTGCCGGCGTCATGGCAGGGATTCCACGCAGGGACAGCAAGCCTGATCAACGGGACAAGCGAGGCAGTGCGCGACTTCTGTCCGGGACTGCGACACGACATCGATGCCTTGAAGAATCTCGTACGACGACGTGAGGAGGGTCTTGTTGTTGCACCGTCATGACTGGGTAGAAACTGCTGAAGAGGCTGGGTCCGGAGTTGCCCGGCTGGAGGTTCTTGTCGCAGACGATTTTCAGGATGAACGCGCCCGCGGTGCGGTAATTGGCACCTTGGCAGTCAAGGGAGGCGTCAGGCGAGGACGCGACATCGAACGCCAGATCGCGATCGATCACGGCGCACTTCGTTTCCAGCCGCTCGTCAGGCCAGGTTGGGGCCGGCAAGGGATCTCCTATGGTCCCTTTCAGCGAGAGGCTGGTCTGGTGCTATTGGTCTCGATCACCAACGGCCACAACACATCGCAGGGATCGCCATTGCCTGATGACCTCGCCAGGCGAGTCTACCGTTGGCTGCGAGGACCCGGCATTGATCCATGGCCCGGCCGTCTGGTTTCCCTGATACAGGCGCCGCGAAAGAGGCTCACCCTTCGCCGTTTTTGGTGGTGGACGCTTAGCACCTCCAGAACCTACCGGGGACCGAACATCGACGAGAACCTGGCTGTCGGTTGGTTCCCCAGTGAGGCGCCGATTAATCCCGTGGAAGAGGGCTGCGGCTTTGTCGTTCATGCCGCCGAAGGCGAAAACGGCGAGCTGTGGGCTCGTGTAGGAAAGCAATGCCTGAGTGCGTTTCGGCGCCTAAAGAACGTTCATGTCTATTATGTCGTGGCGTTGCGAGAGCAGGGCGCTGTCTATTATGCGGCCGCCGACCAAAAAGCCCACGGTCTTGCCGCTTTTCCGATGATGCGTCCGATCGCGATCGATCCTTTCAACAAGGACGAAAAGCTGTTTGCGGGTGTTCATCAGTCGGCACTTGGCCAGATCGGGTTTCGGGTCGACACACGCGTCCAAGCGGTTCAAGTCGGGCGGATACCTGAATTTTCGACGCTGTTTGGCACCGCCCACGCTGCCGATGCACTCGTCGAAGGCTGGCCGGGGCAAATCGCTGCAATCGGGGGGCGGTGGCATTTTTCGCAGGACGCTGGCGATAACCTATCCGTCGTCGATCCTGGTCGCCCTTCAGGATTGATCCACGGACTGCTGGCAATTGGCGCCATCTCGGATGTGTGTGGTCTTGTCTGTCGGTTTCGGGACAACGACAATTTCTGGGTGCTGAAACTGTCGACGCTCGGATGGACCTTGGTGCGCAAGCAATCGGGCAAAGAGATTACGATCGCGACCGGTACGGAACACGCTTTGTGCAAGTGTTCTATCCATTCGGTCCAGATTCTTGACTGGAACGGTCAGCTGAGCTGCTTTCTTGACGGGGTTCGCCTCTTCGAATCGTCTGTCAATGCCGATTCAGTTGAAAACGCTACAGGAGTAGGTATATGGAAAAGCTTCGACAGCGAGCCGCGCTGGCATAATTTCGAGGCTCATCCTTGCGAAGTTCCCATCCCATTGATGGCGCCTCTGGAGGCGCCTTGGAACCAACTCGGAACAAGCCTGTCCTACGCCGACGGCTTTGCCGGTATTGCCGGCGAACTGGATCGCCGCACGTCGGAGTTGGGCGACGGACAATGGGTCAGAACACTGGGCGCCGGGGTCATCGACGTCGACGGGCTGGGCAGCGCCCGTGTGCGCGCGAGCGTGGACAGACCGAACCCGGGTCGAACATTCTATTCGCTGCCATGGGATCTACCGGGATTCGCCGATCTCGAGGTCACCATCGAGCCTCCTGGGGAGCGCCGAGGACAAGATCAGCGCAGCCGGGCAGGACTGCTCTTCTGGCAAGACAGCGACAACTACGTTTGTGTCACGACCTGGCTCGACGATGTCCACCAGGGTGCTTCGATTTCGGTGTTCATCAAGCGGCTCGGCTTTGAGGAACTTTATGACGCGGTTTGGACCAATGTGGCGGACAAGGTCGTTTGGGGAAAACGCTTTTGCATGCGCGTTGCATTCGACGGAAATCGGTTTGCGATCCTGATCGACGACGAACTGGTGATGCAGCGAAGCCTCACCGACATCTATCCCGACGATGCTGCCCTTCAAATTTTGCGGGTCGGGCTCGCTGTCAACTGGGAATGGGAAGATGACACGGGCTCGGTGTTCACGTCGTTCAAGGCCCGGCGCTGAGCGAAAGAAGGTTTTCGTTTTCCAAGCCGTGAACGGTGGGTGACGATTGCCTTGTCATACAGGTCCCGGGTCGACTGGGCTATTTTTTCCCAGGCATAGAGATCGGCGACGGGCGGCTCCCCGGCGTCCGACTTCATTGCTTGACTCAGGATCGGCGAAAAGGCGGACGTTGCGTTCGAACGTGCGGCCGGATCATTTTTTTCGTTAATCCGATTCTCCATGCAACTGAGAAATGTTTGCAGAAGGCTGATGTGAGAACGCCGGTGTCGCCCGAAGCCAGACGAGAGGCACGGTTTGGCCCATCGCGGGCGCGGCATGTTCGTTTGACATGGATCCGCCTTGGCGGAGACTTTCACGTTAACACCGCCGTAGCCGGCCAAAGCTGGTGCTTTCGTTCGCCTTCGAGGTTGCGCGGACGGGTCCGACCAAGATGTCAGGGTGTCGAAGCAGCCAACGTCAAAACCGCCAGGCGGCCGCCCTTTGACGCGACCGGCATGCCGCCGCCGATCGACGGCCTCCGATTCGAGTCGTTCGATAGGCTCAGCGGACCTTGATCAGCGCAGAGCCATTGCGTCCACCTGCAGCATCAGCTCGAGGTAGATTTCAGCGATGGAGCGCCAGGAATAGCTGAGGGATTTTTTATGGCCTGCCTCGATCAAACGTTGGCGCAAATCCGGATATCGCTGGATGTCGAGTACCGCTCTGGCCCAATGTGCCAGATCATCCGGATCGGCATAGAGCGCTGCGTCCTGGCAGACCTCGGGGAGGCAAGGCGATGTCGAGGCCACGACCGGGCATCCGATCCTCATGGCTTCGACGGCAGGCAACCCGAAACCCTCGATCCTGGACGGAAAAAGAAAGCACAATGCACCCGACAGAGCTTTCTTGAAATCATCATCGCTGATCCGTCCGAGGAGCCGGAGATTGTCTGGCTTCGGCTGCGCAAACCGGGAAATCTGCGCTTCGTCGATTTCGCCCGCCATCCACAGGTCCAAGCCCAACGCGTCAAGCAGCGGAGCAAGCCGGACCAGCAATTCGGCGTTCTTGTATTTTTGATCGCGCCCCAGGCATAGCACATAGGGGCGGTCGGGCCGGATTTGCAGCTTCGATCGATCGGCATCCCATCGTTCCGCATGGTCGCTGCCGTTATATGTGACGGTGATCTTCTCCTGCGGTGCGATGCCGTATTTGATGAGATGCTGCCGCGAAAGCTGCGAGACGGTGGTTATATGTGCGGCCCGTCGGCCAAGCAGCGGAAGAATGAAGCGGTGGGCCCATCGGAAGCCGCGCCCATAACTCTCCGGCATCAGCCTGGTATGCAGGTCGTGGATGCATGCGATTTGCCGTGTCAGCGCCACCGGCGCCAGATTGCAGAAGCTGAGCAACCCGCCCTCAACGTGGCGTGGCAGTTGCATCTGCACCCAGAATTGCGGAAGGCGCGGTTTGTTGAATTCGGGGACGACCCGAATGCCAATCGCCTGCAGCGGCAATTGCTCCCGACGCGGGACTGCCAGATCAAGTTCAAGTCCCTGCGCCAACGGATGGCCCTCGTCCAGGAGAGCGTCGAGCGCAAGCGTGACCTCGCGCGCATAGCGGGCAACGCCGTTTGGAGGCAGCGCGACGAAATCGCCATTTATGGTCCAGCGCCTGGTGCGGCCACCGCAGGGCCCCCCGTCCTCAGCGGGAACCGCCGGAAACGAGCTCTTGCCATACCTCTCGAATGGAAACGGATCGGTGCCGATTGTCCCGGCCGCCCTGGCGGCCACGGGCGCAGATCTTCCGAAATTTCGCTGTCCCATAAAGTGCACCATGTCGCGCGATCCACATTCAACCTAGCATCCGGGAGACAGTGCGAACCTCTGCACCTTCGAAGTATGAGCTTATCCCTTGGCGTTAATCCGAGGTCCGCACTGCCTCGCGCTGCTGACGGAGCAGAGTCATGCCCGCGACATTGAAATGAAATTGGTCGTGCCACCTGTCCGGCCGCGTGAGGCGTTCACCCTGGGAAGATTCGGGCACCAATCGTGGGACGCCGTGAACCTGCGCGGCCGCTAAGCCCAAAGGAGAGGCATGCGATCCGAAGATGGGGTTGCTACACCTATCGAGGCAGGCGGTAGCGCCGGATTAGCCCCGCAGCCCCCCTTTTTAACAGGCTGTCTGCCCCCATCCCAGGGCTTACCGTCGCAGCGAAATCGCCCTTGTCGCCTCTAGCAGGATTGCGCATGAAGCTCGTCGTGATCATTGCAACCCTTGGCCGCGGCAGCCAACTTTGCCGATTGCTATCGCATCTGCAGCGCCAGACTCAACCACCTGACGAAGTCGTCGTTTCCGCGCCCGATGCCACGCATGTCGAGCTTCCCGAGACAAGTTGCTTTCCGGTTTCCCTTGTCTTCGGGAAGAAAGGGTCATGCGTGCAACGCAACAGCGCACTCGATCACACAAGCGGACGTTTCGATATCGTCACCTTCTTCGACGACGATTTCGTGCCGGCCGACGACTATCTCGAGCGCGTCACGAGAGCTTTCGAAGAGCATGACGACTGGGCTGTGGTCATGGGCAGAGTGGTCAAGGACGGCGCCGTCAACGCGGGGTTGGATTGGCACGACGGTATGCTGGCTCTCCACCAGTCGGAGCAGGAGCCGCCGCCACAGCCCGAGGTCGTCGATCATCTCGGCGCCTATGGTTGCAACATGTCCATCCGGGCCGCCAGGATTGGCAAGCTGCGCTTCGACGAGCGCCTGGTACTCTACGGCTGGCAGGAGGACATAGATTTCAGCAGCCAATTGAGGTCATGCGGCCGCATCGTCGCGGTGAATACGATCCGCGGCATCCATCTTGGTATCAAGACCGGGCGCGTGAGCGGCGAGCGGTTCGGATATTCGCAGATCGTCAATCCGGTTTATCTGATCAAGAAGGGAACCATGCCCGCTACATTCGCTCTGCCGCTGATGGCGCGCAATGTCGCCGCCAACCTTGTGCGCAGCGTGCGGCCAGAGTCTTACATCGACCGCCGCGGAAGGCTGCGCGGCAACATCCTTGCCATGCTTCATGTCCTGACGGGGCGTATCGAACCCGAATATGTTCTTGATATGGGCAGAATCCGCCATCCCGGAGATCCGCACGCATGATCCTCGCAATTGGCGTTGCCCGTTCCGGTAGTCGCGAAAAGGCGGCCGGGGCACCGCTCGGGCCACCGGACAATTGGCGAACTGCCAGCATCATGTTTCGACCGCTGTCCAGGACACCCAACGACAATCTTGCGGCCAGTAATGTTCATTGAACTATTGAGGCTCGTTCGGAAACAGAACCGTGTGTCTGGAGCGGAACTCATGTGAATGGATCAATTCCGCCACGATCTGTTCTCCACTCGCGTCGCCGCTGTCCAGTTTCGACACGTAATCAGAAAGCCCATGGCCGTCTGGCTCCCGTCCCAGCAATGTCCGATAGAGAATGGCGATATATTGCGCATTTCCAAGACCAACTGGCTGATTGTCGGTCCTGAATTCGACCGATAGTAACATCTTCGTCAGTGTCGGAAAGATAGATGGATCTTTCTTCATCGCGACGACCTCGCGCCACTGCTCGGCCGGAGACGGCATGCGACGCAAGATTAGGCAGTATGCATATGCAATCTGGTTGGCCGGGAGGGCAGACTTGTCGAACGCATCAAGCGAACAGGGCTGAAATGTGTCGGCCACGGGAACCGGAGGCACCGACATCTGGCCCGCAGGCGGCGGGCTCTCCCTCGCGACCGTCGGCGAACTCGAGCCTGCATTGCCGTTCGCAATGGACTTCTTTACGGCATCATATGCCGGCTTTTGCCCGCTCGGCGCCCATAGCCCGTCGCCGCGCTTCTTCAGGTGCACGAGGCCCATAAAGGCCTCGTAGCTTGGCGCCCAGTACGGCTCATCGAGCAGTTCGTAGATATGGGCTGCTTCCAATCCATATGGAGATTGATATCGGCGCAGCATAGTCATCGTCTGCACCAGACCGTCTGCCTGCTGATTTTCTCCCCCCTGGCTGCCCCCAGGGTAGTTGAATTCGGTCAGCCAGATTGGACGACCGAGAGTGGCCAGGAACTTGAATGCTTCCTCGGGGTCGCCCCCGTAAAGATGCCAGACCGATATATCCCATCTGATGCCGTCCTGCAGCATCCGGGTGAACGCTCCGCGGTGACCCCAGCCGGCCGTTCCCATTGCTTTTCTTATGGTCGGATCCACCGCGACGGTTGCATCCGACAGACCGCGCAGCACCGCGCTCACCTTAGACCAGCGCGGGCTGAAGTAATGGGATGTCTCGGTGCCGCCGGCAGGGCCCCAGGAGCAATTGTATTGTATTCCGCCTTCCCGCATCTCGCAGGGCATCAAGATGGCATAATTCTCCATCTCGTTGCCAAGCTCCCAAACGCGGATGTCGTCCTTGAAGCGGGATACCAGTGTCGAAGCGAGATGGTAGGCCTGCGCATAGAGGTCATCGACGGTCCCATTGTCCAGGTCGAGGCCGGGCGTGATTACCGGCAGGATCTCGACTCCGCGCTCCTTGCCCGCCTTGACCAGTTCGGCAAGTTTGGTGGCGCTGTCGAGGCTGGAAATGTTGACGCGATACGACTTCATGCCGAGGTCGCGGACATAATCGAGTTGCTGTTCGATCGATATCCCGGGATAGGCGGTAAAGGGATGGCCATTCACCCCCCAGAGCAGATCCGCTGCGCACGAAGCTGTCATGCCCAGCAGGCATGCCAGGGTTGTCCACAAACGTCTGGTCGCGGCGACGGCCCGTCCAACGGAACCTGGTTGCGATGGATTGGTCGGCCGCTGCATCAGCGCGAACTTGCATGTTTTGCGCCAGACATCATGCGGCATCACTCCACTCGCTGAACTCGCCTGACATCCATCCGAGCACGACGATCGAGATCTGCCGCACTGCCCAACGCAGTCTATCAAAACCGCGCCACGCAGAACCTCACACATTTGGCGTAAACGCCCATGATTGGCCTCGCCATTCGGATGAGAGCTGCCGGGAAGCCTCTGAAGCAAACGACCGGGTACGTCCCAAAGGCCAGGATGCCCCCGCTGTCCTGGTCGTCCAAAGTCGTGGAACTGAGGCATGGCGCTGGTGATCAAAAACCCTGTGATGACACGACATTGGACAATCAACGGCCGCTTTCTCGCGCAGCCGACCACCGGAGTTCAGCGCTACGCACGCGAGATCGTTTCGGCGCTGGACGCCTTGATCGTTGGCCAGGCTGCCTTGACACGGGATCTGACGGTCGAGTTGCTGGTCCCGCCGGGGGCGCTCGACAATATGCCCCTGGCAGCTATCCGTGTCCGGACTGTCGGCAGCTTTGGCGGACATTTATGGGAACAGGCTGTGCTTCCGGCCTGTCTTCGCGGCGGGCTGCTTAGCCTCTGCAATACGGGCCCTGTGACGGTTCGTCGGCAGGTGCTGTGCATTCACGACGTCAATACACGGGCATGCCCGCAGAGCTATTCATTTCCATTTCGGCTTCTCTACCGCACCTTGGTTCCTGCCTTGGGCCGGGCCGCGCATAAGATTACGACGGTGTCGAAATACTCTGCGGGTGAACTGGCGCGCTATGGCGTGTGCCCGGCGGCAAAGGTCGAAATTGTAGGCAATGGGCATGAACATGCGTTGCGATGGGCTCCTTGCCACTCGCAACAAACACTGGCAGTGGCCGGCCCTGGTACGATCGTCGTGCTTGGCAGTTCTATCCCGCACAAAAATGTCGGCTTGATCATCGGCATGCACGAGCGTCTTGCCGCGGCGGGGCTGCAGATTGTTGTTGTGGGCGCTTCAACGTCCCGCGTTTTCGCCAGCAGCGGCGATCAGAAATCGCAAAACGTCATTTGGCTGGGAAGAAGGTCGGACGCGGAACTCGGCGCGCTTCTGCGCGATTGCCTATGCCTCGCGTTCCCCTCCTTGGTCGAGGGTTTCGGGCTGCCGCCCCTCGAAGCCATGGCACTGGGATGTCCGGTGGTCATGTCGGACCGTGCCAGCCTGCCCGAAATCGGCGGCGATGCGGTCTTGTACGCATCACCTTGCGATGAGAATGCATGGTTCGATTGTTTCATGCGGCTGGTCCACGAAGAAGGCCTCAGAACCAACTTGATCGCACGCGGTCGCGCCAGGGCGGCGCGATTTCAGTGGGCCGCGTCGGCTCAGCGCTATCTGGAGCTGATGGCCAGCGTGGATGGATTTCCGTCACTACCACCGCTCATGGAAGTCGAATGCGACCCGAATGAGCGACTTGCGGCGGCCAGTATCATTTGAGATCGTCTCGAGCCCAACGGAAATTTGCCATTCAGGCGCACCACTCCCGTTCAACTCGCATGAGTAGATGGGATCGGGACCAGATGTTTCCGGTCAGGGTTGCGCCTATTGTTGCACTTGCGTAGAATGCAAGCATGTCAATCATCTTGAGGGCTTGCAAGCAATGCCATCCATCACAGTCCGCAACGTGCCCGACGAAGTGCACCGCGCCTTGCGGGTGCGCGCAGCCATGCACGGGCGTAGCGCAGAAGCCGAAATCCGCGACATCCTGGAGAAGGCGGCGCGGCCCGAGGGCCGTGTCAAGCTCGGCTCGCTCCTGGCCGCCATCGGCCGCGAGGCCGGACTTGCGGATGAAGACGTGCGCGCAATACAGCAACTCCGCGACAAGACCCCAGCCGAGCCGATGAAGTTTGAATGATCCTCGTCGACACAAACGTGATTTCCGAGCCGTGGAAGCTCGCGCCCGACCCGGGTGTCGTGGCGTGGATCGACGCGCAGGCTATCGAAACGCTCTATCTATCGGCCATCACTGTAGCCGAGTTGCGTTTCGGTATCGCAGCGCTGCCTGCCGGCAAGCGCCGCGAAACCTTGCACGAGCGCATGGAGCGGGGCGTGTTGCCGCTGTTCAGGGGGCGCGTGTTGCCCTTCGATCTTGACGCTTCGCAAGCCTATGCCGAACTGGCGGCGAACGCCAAAGCGGCCGGCAAAGCAATCGGCAAGGCTGATGGCTATATCGCCGCCACAGCCGCTGCACGGGGCTTCATGATCGCGACACGCGACACCAGCCCTTTCGAGGCTGCGGGGCTGAATGTCGTCAATCCCTGGGTTGGCCAAGCAACGAGCGAGATTTGACCTGGCGTCAGTAGCCGGTCGCATCGACGCAGGGCAGGGCAGTCTTTCGACAAACGGAACATGTCCCGTTCAGCCTGCCTGCGATGATAGGCTGGATGGCGGAGGCATATGAGGCGATGGCGAAAAGAAGTGCAGGCGTCCTGCCTTACCGCAGATCAACCGGTGAACTGCAGGTGCTGCTTGTCCATCCTGGCGGGCCGTTCTGGCAAAGCCGCGATCTCGGCGCATGGTCGATTGCAAAGGGCGAGTATGGTGATGACGAACATCCGGAAGCTGCGGCGCGTCGCGAATTTGTGGAGGAAACCGGCTGGGAGCTCTCGGGAGCGCTGCTTCCGCTGGGAGCGCTGCGCCAGCCCGGCGGCAAGCTTGTTACGGCCTTCGGCGTCGAAGACGATTTCGACGCCGGCACCTTGCGCAGCAACATGTTCGAGATGGAATGGCCGCCGCGCAGCGGCCGCATGCAGACTTTTCCTGAGATCGATCGCGCAGGGTGGTTCGGCCTCGAAATGGCCCGGGAAAAGTTGCTTTTCGGCCAGCGGCCTTTTCTCGACCGGCTTGTGGTGTCTGTCTAAGGGTCGACCCAATGGCCTCAACTGGTCGTGTTGACATGCGCCATAATCAGAAGACGAATTCGACGGATGTCAGCGGCCAGCAGCCGCGGGTCCATTCGATTGGTACGCCGCTGCGGTCCTCGTTGACAGCATTGATGCGGAATACTGGCGTTCCGGGCGTCAGCCGCAGGATGTCCGCTTCATCGGGGGATGCAAAGCCGCCACTGATGCGCGTCTCGGCCCGCCGGTAGTTGTCGATGCCATGCGCGCGGAAAACATCGGTCACCGACTGACGCACATCGTATCTCTGCTCGAAGTCGGGGAAGAGATGCGCCGGAAAGAACTTGGTATTGACGTAAACCGGCTGCTTGTCCGACGTTCTGATCCGGCACAGCCGGATAATGGTGGTGTCAGGTGCGAGACGCAACCGTTCCGCCACGGCCGCTTCGGCCGGTTCCCGGACGATCAGCAGCGTATTGGTGCCGATTTCTTGGCCGTGGGCTTCGAAATTGTCGAGAAAGCGCTGTCCGTCGCGAACAGTGAATGTCGAGGGCAGGTTTCGCACGAAGATACCGACGCCCTTGCGGGCGGTGAGGTGGCCCTCATGCTGTAACTGCTGCAGCGCCCGGCGAAGCGTAATGCGGGTGACCGCGAGTTTCTGTGCCAGATGCGTTTCTCCGGGAAGCTGGCTGCCCGGCGCAAGACTGCCGCTCTCGATCAGATCGAAGATGTGATCGTAGATCTGCTGCCAGATCGGCGTATCGCTGCGTGGCCGAAAGACCAGCCCGTCAAAGGCCAGAAGGCGATTGCCATTGCGCTCGTGTGGTGTTGAAATTTTCGTGTCCAAGGTCATGAAACCTTATCCACCCGCGACCGCCGTGCAGACCGTCGGTCTGTGCGGGAGAGACCGGAGCTATAGACAATTTGTCCATGGACCATGGTGGCCACCACACGCGGATGCTCTGGATCGCCAGCATCGACCAGGATCAGATCCGCCCGGCGGCCGGCAACAAGCGAGCCGCGATCGTCGAGGCCCGCCACCCGGGCCGGGTTTGCCGAAACCAGATTCCAGATCGAGGGGAAATCGCCGGCGTCTGGCGAAGACAGTCTGAAGGCCGCATGCAGAGGCGAAGGGTAGTGGTAATCGCTGGTCAGCACCGTGCAAAGTCCGGCTCTGACGGCCTCGGTGGCATTTAGCGCTCCATTATGGCTGCCGCCGCGCACGACGTTGGGCGCGCCGAGGATCACATCCTCGCCCATTTGCCGCGCGGCCTTGGCCGTTTCGAGCGTTAGCGGAAATTCCGAGGCCTTTGCGCCGAGGGCGCGAAAATACATGCGTTCCTCGGGAGACGCTTCGTCATGGGCAAGAAGCACATTGCCATTGGCCCGCGCAGTTGCGGCCAGCTTCCCGATCGCGATCTCAACCTCGGCGCGGCGGGACCAAATCTGGCCGAGCAACGTCATGTATTGCTCGCGGCTCAAGCCAGACCGCTCCGCCATCTGACCGATCTTGCGGGCAATCGTGCCGTTCAGCACCGACCCCGTGGTATGATCGTTCACGGCGATGATCGGCCGTGGCGAAAGCGAGAGCCATCGTACGACCTGCGCCATCTGATCAAGCGCGAAGGTCTCCCAGCGCAGATGCAGACGCGTATCGCAGCCAAGGCTATCGCGGAGATCGCAGACCGCGCCGATCAGCTGTTTGGCAGCGTCGAGCGAGCGAAGTCCAGGCTCCCACGACACCGTGACGCCGTGAAAGGCCGTGGTTACGCCATTGGCGACAAGCTGGCGGTCCGTATCTTTCAGCGCCAGCGCGGTGTCGAAGCGGACACCGGGCCGCGGCATGATCTGGCGCTCGAAGCCGTCGCCGTGAATATCGACGATCCCCGGAAGCACGAGCAGACCATCGGCATCGATTGTGGAGGCATGGGCCGCTCGCAGCTCTGACAGGGCGCCGCCGGTGACGCTCAGGTCCGCGGTTTCAAGTCCCCGTTCGGTAAGGATGCGACCACCCTGGATGTGCCAGTTCACTATATCCCTCAAAAAAAAATGCAAAGGCTGCCGGCGGCGCCGGCGAAATGTCACGAGCACGTCATCTGCTGCGTATACGGATTAGCGGGTAACAGTTTCCTGTCTATACAGCAAAGGAAAAAACGATGATCCGCAGCATCGCAACCGCACTCGCCCTGACGCTTGCCTCCGCCGTTCCGGTGTTTGCGGAGCCAGTGAAATTCGCGGTAACCGACATGGAGGGACTGGAGGCTCTTCAGCAGGAATTCGGTGCTTTCCAGACCGCTCTTGAGGAGGCGACCGGCCTGGATGTCGAGCTGTTTCCGGTCAGTTCGCGGACCACCGCCGTCGAGGCGATGAATTCCGGGCAGGTCGATCTTGTCCTGACCGGTCCTGCAGAATACGTCGTCATGAAGGAATTAAGCCAGCCGAAGATTGTTGTCGCCTGGCAGCGCCCCGACTATTTCGCTCAGATCGCCGTGCTGGCGAATGGACCGATCCGCTCGGTCGAAGACTTGAAGGGCAAGAAGGTCGCATTCGGCTCGGTCGGCTCAACGTCCCAGCACCTCGGCCCCGCGCAGGCGCTGGCCGATTTCAACCTGAAATATGCCACCGATTACGAACCAGTAATCATATCGCGCAACATCGCGGCTGAGGCTCTCATCCGCGGCGACATCGCCGCTATCGGCTTGAATTTCGGCTATCTCAACTCGGTCCGGGAAGCATTCCCCGGCGTTGCCTTCTCGGTCATCGCACGGGGCCGCGATCTGCCGAACGACATTCTTGTCGCCCGCAAGGACATTTCAGATGACGTGTTCGTCAAGATCCGCGATGCCTTTGCGAAGAATGGCAATGAGCTGATGAAAGCGATCTTGACCGGCGAGGACAACCAGAAATTCAAGGGCGGTTTCTTCCTGACTGATGTCAGGGACTCGGACTACGACTATGTCCGCTCGATGTACCGCACGATCGGAATCGAGACCCTCACCGACTTCGTAAACTGAGGCTTGCTCCTTTTTCATCGACTTGCTCCTTTCAGCGACAAGGCCGGCGGCTAACCGCCGGTCTGTTTCGCAGTTCGGTCTGGGCCAAGAGGTCACTATGACAGCCATCATTCGGGCGCACGATCTTGCGAAGAGCTATGCGAACGGAAAGGTCATTTTCTCCAGTATCGGCCTCACCATAGCATCGCGCGAACGGGTTGCCCTGATTGGCTCGAACGGTGCTGGAAAATCCACCCTGCTCAAATGCCTCATTGGTCTTCTACCGTCGAGCGGTGGCGAGGTCGTCACCCTCGGCGAGAGCTTCCGCTCGGCGCCGTCCGTCGCCCAGCTGCGGCGCATTCGCAGGCAGATCGGATTTGTCTTCCAGCACCACGGACTGGTCAGCCGCCAATCGGTTCTTACAAACGTTTTGCAGGGCAAGCTCGGGCTGCCCGGCGGCTGGCGCGGCTGGCACCATTCCATCGCAAAGCAACACTGGCGCGAGGAAGCAATGCAGGCCCTCGCCGAAGTGCGGCTTCTCGGCAAGGCGGGCGCCCGCGCCGACGCGCTTTCTGGAGGGCAGGCGCAGCGGGTGGCGATTGCCCGTGCGTTGATCCGGCGTCCGAAGCTTTTGATAGCAGACGAACCGGCGGCAAGTCTCGACCCGGCGGCTGGACATGATGTGATGCGCGTCTTCTCCGAGCTGACCCAGGAACAGGCGATCACTTTGGTCTACACCACGCACGACATGGAACATGCTCTCGACTACTCCGACCGCTTGATAGCGCTCAAGGCGGGCAAGGTCTTCTTCGACCGACCGACGGCGCAGGTGACCCGCGCTGATCTGAAAGACGTCTTCGATGCATGACCGCCTTTCGCCGAGCCGAATTCCATCGATCTCGCCCGTCACTTTCAGCTTTGCCGTCGCTTTGGCCGCTCTCGTGATCGTTTCCGCCGGGCAGGTCGCACCTTCGCCGGAACAACTGGCAGGCGGGGTGCCCCGAATGGTCCATCTCGTCGGCCGCATGATACCCCCAAATGTCGAGCCAGGGTTCCTCCTGAGGGTTTTCTGGCGCATGGTCGAAACGTTTCAGATAGCGCTCGTGGGGACAGCAATAGGTGTCGTCCTCAGCTTGCCGTTTGCCTGGCTCTCGGCCAAGGACATAACCCCGATCGGCCCGTTCCGGCATATCTCCAGGATGCTGGTCTCGTTGTTCAGGACTGTTCCAGATTTGGTCTGGGCACTACTTTTCGTGTCAGCCGTTGGTCTCGGGGCGGTTGCCGGCACCATGACCATCGTCGTCGATACGATCGGCTTTTGCGGGCGCTTCTTCGCCGAGGCGATGGAGGATGCCGACGAAAGACCTCAGGAAGCGCTGTTTGCAATCGGCGCCGGACGATTCTCTGTTCTGTGCGGGGCAGTACTGCCTGACGCCATGCCGTCCCTGATAAACACCACGCTCTTCGCGCTTGAAAAGGCAGTGCGCTCATCAGTTGTTCTCGGCCTCGTTGGAGCCGGTGGCATCGGCCAGGAGCTGAAGGTCGCGTTCGATCTTTTCCAATACAGGAATGCCTCGACCATCATTCTCGTGATCTTCGCCATCGTGGTGTTGATGGAGTTCGTGACGGATCGCCTACGCTCGAAGGTCCAGTAATTGCAGGCTAGGCATGTGCGCCGCAAATCGACAGAACGCAGCGATGGCCGAAGACGGCGGGCGATCACCTACGGCACGAAGATAAGGAACAGATAGGCGACAAACACGACGAGATGAACGAGCCCCGTCAGCATCGTTGTTCGGCCCGTCCCAAAGCTCACGATGCTGATGGCAAGCGCGAGGAGGAGAAGCACGGTATCCCCCGGACCCAGACCAAGAGTCAGGCTTCGTCCGGTGAGCAGGCTCGCCGCACCGATCGCCGGGATTGTCAGGCCGATTGTGGCGCAGGCCGAGCCGAGGGCGACATTCAGCCCTCGCTGAAGCTCGTTATTGAGCGCTGCCCGAACCGCCGATACCGCCTCCGGCATAAGCACAAGCGCAGCGACGAAGAAGCCCACGATGGCGTCCGCCTGGGTAACTTGAAGAAACTCGAGCCCATTCTCGATGCTGCCGGCCACCTGCTCGGTCAGAAGAACGATCCCTGCCAGTCCGACAAATAAGAGGAGCACATTGGTGGTCACTTTCTCGCCCTCAGATACATGCTTGTCATGTTCCGCGCTGGAGGTCAGGTCTTCGATAAAATCGCCCCGATGGCGCACCATCTGGGCAAAGACGAAGGCACCATAGAGGAGGGTTGAAAGAACGCTCACGAAAGCGAGCTGCGAGGCGGAGAACGTACCGGGGCTTGTTGCAAGCGTGTAGTTTGGAAGGATCAGCGTAAGAACTGTCAGCGCCATAATGACGGCAAGCGAGGCGTTGGTGCCCTGTCGTTTGATGTCCTGATATCGATGCTTCAGCCCACCCAGGGTGAGGCAGACCCCGACGACGCCAGCGCAAACGATCATGACCGTCGAAAACACGGATTCGCGTGCCAGCGTCGGGTTGTTCTCGCCGTGCAGCATCATCGAAACGATGACCGATGCTTCGATGGCCGTCACCGAAAATGTCAACAGCAGCGTGCCATATGGTTCACCGAGCCGCAGTGCGACGGCTTCTGCATGATGCAAAACCACAAACACTGTCGCGAAGATGAAGATAGCGACGACGATCAACGCAAGGATCTTGATCGAGAGCGGCGAATGCTCGATCGACGCGGCGCCGAAATGAATGAGTGCGGCCAGGCCCAAGGAGCCGATTGGGAACAGATATTGGCCGATCGGTCGCCGATGAGCAGCCAAGACGGAATTCCCTTCATCGCCATCGACGGTCGCAGATCGGGTGTTGGAGAAATTGACCGAAGTTCACCGTATCAACCTTACTTGCGGCTGCCGGCCCGTTCAATGACCGCGTGGCCGATGGACCTGGCTGAACCAGCTTGCCGAGCGATGCCGCATATGCGGATCACAATTAAGCCTTGAGTTTTTGCGCTTGGGGCAATAGCTAGGTGCTACCAGGCCGGGCCCCTCTGGCAGTCCTTCAGGACTGCGATGTCGGACTGGAATTCCAATCCGGGTGGCCTGGCTTTGAGTTTTCTTCAGCTGTAGCGGCATTTCTCTTGTCATACGCGGTGTCCGCGTTGCTCTACGGTTATACTCGCAAGCCGCGTCACCCCTAGCTGAACGCAAGGGTGCCGTATGACAGATTTTTTCAGTCCCGAAGCAATGACCGCTCTCATGCAGGTCATCATGATCGACCTGGTGCTGGCCGGCGACAATGCCATCGTTATCGGCCTTGCCGCGGCCGGACTACCCAAAGAGCAGCGCAGAAACGCAATCGTCGTTGGCATAATCGCAGCGGCCGTTCTGCGCATCGGCTTTGCGGCCGCGACAACCCAGCTCCTGCAGATCGTCGGGCTGCTGTTCGCCGGCGGTCTTTTGCTGTTGTGGGTCTGCTGGAAGATGTGGCGCGAACTCCGGCAAAACCATGCGCAGGAAGCACAGGCGATCGAAGCGCTTTCGGAAAGCGACGTCGACTACGATGGCGTCGTAGCTGGCAAGGCTCCGCGCAAGACCCTGGCCCAGGCAACCTGGCAGATCATCATCGCCGACGTCTCCATGTCACTCGACAATGTTCTGGCGGTAGCCGGTGCTGCGCGCGAACATCCGAACGTGCTGATCTTCGGCCTTGTCCTCTCCGTAGCGCTGATGGGCATCGCTGCAAACCTTATTGCCAATCTGCTTCAGAAGCACCGTTGGATTGCCTATGTCGGCCTGGTGGTCATCCTATACGTCGCTGGCGACATGATCTATCGCGGTGCGCTTGAACTTCTGCCTCATGTCGGGGGCGCTTGAGACACAGAAAAAAGGGCCGGGACGACCTTCGTTCCGGCCGATTTCTGCTTATCGCTCCGCTCCGATTTAGAGCGCACTCACCCGATCCGGCGGTGAAAAGAACCCTTGTGCTCAGATCCGTGTGAATCGTGGCTTGGCCCCACGCAAACGACCAAATCGGAAGGCATCCGACACGGCCGAGCGGATCATGAGCATCTCGCCTATGGTTTCGTGTGTCATGAGCCCGACCAGCCGGTCGGAACTGTCGACGACGGCTACAGCAGGCACATCTGCCTGCTGCATCAGCCGCAGGCTTTCCTCGAGACTTTTGCGGTAATGTATTTTCGGAATATCGTGCCGCATTGCGCTCGCGACCGGTGCGGCGGGTCCCTTTTCCTTCAATGTCCGGATCATGTCGTTGCGTGTCACCAATCCTTCAAGATGGCCAGCGGAGTCGACGACAGGGAATTCGTGCTGCGTCGTCGCGAGCAGCATCTCGATTGCCTGGTCGAGCGTCGCCGACCGTTCCAGCCGGGCGAACTCGGTGATCATCACATCCGCGACAAGGACGCTTGTGGCTACCTCCCGGATCTGTGCGTTTTGCGCTTCCGCTGCCGCGGCGAGATAGACGAAGATGCCGATGAAGATCAGCAGCGGATTGTAGAACAGCCCAACGAAACCGAAGACGAAGGCCAATCCTTGCCCGATCGTGGCTGCGATCTGGGTCGCGCGCGACCACGACAGGCGGGCGGCGAGTGCGGCGCGCAGGATACGGCCACCATCCATCGGGAAGGCTGGGATCATATTGAAGATGACCAGGAAGACGTTGACCCCGGCAAGCCTGGCGAGAAAACTCATACGCGGATCCTCGATCCCGGCCATCTGTTCGACGCCCGCCGACCCGCCGAGCAGGACGAAGATCAGTGCGGCGATCGCGACATTGACCAGCGGCCCCGCGACCGCGATCACGAACTCCTGCCCCGGCTCTTCGGGCATGCGTTCGAGCCTGGCGACGCCGCCGATCGGGAAAAGCGTAATGTCCGGCGTGTTGATGCCGAAATACCGCGCAGCGGCGATGTGGCCGAACTCATGCAGGACCACGCAGGCAAAAACCGCAATGATGAAGGCAACGCCTTGCCAGGCCGCTGGCGTGCCGCCGATCTGATAGTGCGTCAGCCAGATCCAGACGAGCAGAAGCAGGAAGGTAAAGTGAACGCGCACGGTGGTGCCGGCGATCGTCCCGAGGTTCAGCGACCAACCCAAATCCGTCCACTCCGAGAGGCCTGACCTTCGCAAGAGGCCCCACCTTGGCAACAGGTCCCACCTTCGCAACAGACTTTGGCAGGACGCTTGCAATCGTTCGAGAACATCAGGTGCTCAAGCTCATCGTCTGCGACTAAGGGCTGCCCGGCGGCGAGATGCCCGCCTCGGTGTCGCGCGGTCCCGTCGCAAGAACAGCTTATCACGACACGACATCCGGGTGAACGTCTCGGCGCGTGATCTGACGCGTCCGCGCCTGCACGATGATTTCGCCCTGTCGCGCTTTTTTCGGCGCTGAAGGACACGGTGCTTCGGATCGTTGTCATGGATGCTCCTGAACCTTTGCCGAAGAACATCGCAATGCAGAAGGCTCCGGCGGGGCGCCGGCGTTAGCCGACGCACCGCGAAACAAGTGATGTTGACCTTGCGCCGACATGTCGCGGCGTTAGTCAGTGAGCAGTCTGGGAATGCTCGCCGCCCGGCTTCGAGATGTCGCTTAAAGCTTCGCCCGCTTCTGCCGCTTCGCCATTCGTCGCGAGATCGCCAAGCGAGATGATGCCGACGAGCCTCTTGTCGCGGTTCAGAACCGGGAGCCGACGTACCTGCAGGTCGCCCATGTTTTCAAGCACATGCTCGACGTCTTCGTCATCGAAGCAATATTTGACCTCCGGGCTCATGACATCACGCACCTTCGTGTCAGGTCCCTTACCCAATGCTACGCCGCGGATCGCGATATCCCGATCGGTGATCATTCCGACCAGCCGGTCGTGGTCGCCAACGGGCATCACTCCAGCGTCGAGCCTGCCCATGTTCTCAGCCACTTCGCGGATCGACTGTTCGGGATTCGCGACCTGTACATTCCTCGTCATGCAGTTGCCGACCTTCATGGCAATCTCCCTTAACTTGCGAAGCCCCGCCGCCGGTTCCGGTGTCAATCTAGGAAACGAACTCTTCGGCGGTAACGTTCCCTTGAATCTGAATGCCTCGCGGGAGGTTTTCACCTGGAGCCGGAAGGCTGGGAACGCCCGCGTCGCGGGCATCTTGCGGTTGTCTTTAACCGCCCGATGTCGCCGGCTCCCCGATGTCGCCGCTCCAATGAGCGTCTCGCGGCTGGAACCCTGATGGGCGATACGACGTTCCATGAGATCGGCAGCCAACGGAGAAGTCGAATGCAGCCCTTAGCCGCAAATTCCACCAGCCGTCCCGGCGCGCTGACGATTACCCCGTTCAATGGAACCGTGACGGTCAGGTTCTCCGACGCGATCATTGCCTCGACAGAGCGGGCAAAAGTGCTCCATGAAGAGGGGCAAGATCCGGTCTTCTATATCCCGTTCGAGGATATCTATTTCGACCTTCTGGAGAAGACCAACACCACAACCCACTCCCCGCTGAAGGGCACGGCCAGTTACTGGCGGGTCCACGCGGTCGGCGGAGCGGCCGACGACTTCATGTGGGCCTACGAGACACCCGACACGCCGGCATTGGCCATCGCCCGCCATGGCGCCTTCGATCCCAGCAAGGCGCGGATCGATGCCGATCCTGCCGAGGACAAGCGACATACGCCTCACATCCCCGAATAGAGCCTCGCATGAAGGTCGCACATCGGCCGATCACGCCACAGGCGACAATCCTTCGTCATCAGGAGAATTCTTTGTCGAGGATCCGCAGTCCGTCTTCATATTTCGATGTCGACGCGCCAATCTGCTGTGCCTGCCACAAATTGTCGGCAAGATCGGCGCGCTTGACCGGCAGCGCCAATGGGTTGGCTGCTGCTCTGCGCACGAAAGCGAGGTCGTCCTCGTCCGGCCTGCGTGTCATCGCATCGACGGCCGATACGATGGATGTTCCGAAACCTGCCGCCTCGAGCCGCTCGCGATCCCAATCGTCGCTTTTCTCAACAACGTCGTGGAGGTAGGCAACGGCCTTCTGGTCGAGCGTTTCGACGGCATCAACGACCCGGCGGCAATGCTCGATATAGGGCCGTCCGGTCTTGTCCGTCTGCCCCGCATGAGCTTGTTCGGCGATTTTTGCCGCGCGGTAAAGGAAGCTCACTGCCTCGATCCTTGCTGGCCTGTGTGATGCTGCAATCGGCCTTGTTCCGGTCCACAACATGCCTCACCGAACGCGCGACGATTGCCTGAAGTTCCACAGAATGGGCAAGGCTCCGGCGCCGAAACATCTCCAGCGCCGCGAGGGCAGCCTTACAGCTTGCTGCCGCCCTGGTCGCGGGACGCTCCATCGACAATGCCGGAACTGGGCAGAATTCCAAAATCCTGCGACTTGGCACCTTGTGCCGCTGTCAAAAATCCGTCCGCGTGGAGACCGCGCCGCAGCAACTCCCTCACGGCCGCAGACCGGCTTGGCATGCGCCTTTCGAAGCGCCAGTTTTCCAAAGCAGCCAATTCCTCCGACGTTAGCATGATCTGCAGTCGTTCGGGTCTTTCCAGCTCGGCCATTTCTGCCCTCCAGCGCTCAAAGTTAGTATTTGTCTAAGAAGTAGGAAAAGCCTCGCCAGCCGTCAAGACCGGCTCACTGGCCATCGGCGTGAAAGGCTCACAGTTACCGTCAAGCGTCGATCGTGTAGCCTGAGCGGTATGCTAACTTGTTGATTTTGTGTGTTGTTTTATGGATTACGCTTGTCATTCGAGCTGCTATGGCACATGCTGATCTTGAGGGACAAACCGCTCCTGAAAGGAAGGGTTTTCCATGAGAGACGGTTATTCGGCCCATTTGTGTCACGACGTTAACCTGCAAGTTTGGACCGCCGCCCGGTGCAAGGGGATAGTCAATGTCACTGCGGTGGCCGAGGCTGTGCGGCTGCGAAACCTCGCAGAAAACGTTGCGCTTGAAGACGTCGAATGCTTGGTGTTGCAAGCCGCCCAATTCTACGGGGCGGCCATGGAATTCGACAACCTGACCGTGTTTGAACCAGGTAACGTCGATCGGCACTCGCTTGGCTGCGATGCCCTGCCTGGAAGAGGCGACGTCGATGTTCTGGAGGACAGGGCTGTTTCGCCTTATTTTCGCCCGCCGGACCAAACGCAATAGGTCTGGCCGAACACAGTCGGTCGCGGGGAAGGGCTCAGCTTCACGTCACGAGCGCGGCGAAATTCCTTCAATCGGCCGCGATTTCGGCGAAATGCAACGGCGCCTCGAGCGTCCAGGTGATGCCTCGGGCGTGGAACTCCAGCCGCCCACTGCCGCTGAGAGCCTGCGGCGCCACTCGCTCGAGCACGACCAGTCCGAAACCGCGCCCCCTGACAGCGTACAGGATTGGCCCGTCCAACTCACGCCAGACCAGTCGAAAGGTCTCAGCGCCGTCGCCCGCAGGGACCACGCGCCAATCGATCTCGACGCGTCCGCCGTTGCACGACAGCGCTCCATGTTTTGCCGAATTGGTGGCGAGTTCGTGAAAGGCTATGCCGAGATACTGGACGGCGTTCGGCTGCAGTACCACCAGTGGCCCGGCCATCGACACGCGGGACTGCGCTGCGAAGGCCTTGAGCTGTGCCTGGATGAGCTCGCCGACCGTCGCGCCGCGCCATTCGGCATTGACCAGGAGATCATGGGATTCCGAAAGCGCCATGATGCGCTCTCGAACTTGCCCGAGGAAAGCCTCAGGTGTGCTCGTCAGCTTGCTTGTCTCGCGGATCATCGAGATGATGACCGAATACTGGTTCTTCACCCGATGGTTGACCTCGCGCATGAGCAGTCGGATGCGCCGTTCGTTCTCCTTGTGGGAACTGATGTCGCGCGCGATCTTGGAGGCGCCGACGACCCGCCCGATCCCGTCGCGGATCGGTGAGACGGTGAGCGAGACCGAAACGAGCGTGCCGTCCTTGCGCAGGCGCATCGTCTCATAGGAGGGGACGCGTTCGCCGGCGCGGATGCGACTGATGATCGAGACTTCCTCGTCGAGACGGTCAGGCGGAATGAGCATCGTCACCGGCCGGCCGATCGCCTCGGCAGGCGTGTAGCCGAACAGGCGTTCTGCAGCATCGTTCCAGCTGGTAATGATGCCATTCATGTCCTTCGAGACGATGGCGTCCATCGACGACTCGACAATGGCGGCAAGACGCATGCGGGCTTCATCGCCCAGCGTCTGCGTGCGCAGGTCGAGCAGCGTGTTGATGGCACCGACCACATTGCCCGCTTCGTCGCGAAGCAGGCGTGGGTGAGCCCTGAATGGGACCAGTTCGCCATCCGGCCGCTCCGCAATCGCCTGGTCCCAGGAGACATCCCGCCCTTCGCGCAGCGCCACGGCCATCGGACACTCGCCATGCGCCATATCCCGACCGTCCAGATGACGAAGCTTCCACGAGCCGCACCATAGGTCCCGACCGATAACAGGACGATGGCCCCAGAGCTCAGCTGCGGCTTCGTTGAAGAAGGTGATGCGTCCCTGCCCGTCGACGGTGTAGATGGCGACCGGCAGTGCCTGCATCAGATCGGCAGTGGGAATGCCCGGAACTCCGAGGCCGACATCGGCTTGTTCAACGAAGTTCACTTATGGCGCCATTCTCGTGGATTTCTGAGCGGCTATAATGCCCTTGAGCGGTTTCGGTTCCGTCCGGACAATCACGTGCGGCCCCCTTTGCCCGCAGCCGCGGCGACATTCCTGGGCAAGGCATCAGGCCGACACGGGATCATCGCCAAATTGTCCGCCTAATCGTGTACTAAATGCGCCCGAGAAGGACCAGGATAATAACGATCAGCAGCACGAGACCGAGGCCGCCGCCACCATAATAGCCGGTGCCGTAGAACGGTCCCCCACCCAAACCGCTGAACCCGCCAAGCAAGATAAGGATCAAAATGATGATGAGTATGGTTCCGAGGCTCATGGTGGTTCTCCCATTCGTGCGCTGCCGCGCCGTACAAGGGCACGTCCATGCGCCTGTTGATGACGGTATGAACTCCCAGAGGGGCTTCCTGTTCCACCGGAAGTAGCATCGCTGTCGCTCGTCTAGCGGGAAAAACCGGTGGCCTCACGAGAAAGCCCGCCGGCCGGGAGCCAGCGGGCGACAGGCTTTCTCAGCCTCGGACCGCCGGGAGGAACGGCGATCACAGCAAAAATGCCTGACGCAGTCGGAAGTTGCGGCGGTAGGCCAAAGTAGGCCACAGCCACTCTACCGCCCTTTGTTTGCCGGCCGGGTGCCGCCGCCCTTCTTTTCCGGGTCATGAGTATGGTGGCTGTCGCGTTCGCCCCCGCCACCGGAGATCTTGCTGCGGCTGCGCAGATCGGAATCGGCTGGCGGCTTTTCTATCACCAGCGGCTCCTTGGCATTTTCGTGCGATGCGCCAGGACCGCCATGGCGGATGCTGGCGCGTGTCTTCTTCGACGTGGACATGAAATCACCTAACGGTCCTGCTGATGGCCTTGATGGGTCGTGTTGACCTTCGTATTGCCCTGCTGGCCCTGTTTCTCGGGATTTGGGGCGGAATGGCTGTGCTGCGTTTGGTCGACAGGAACCGACTTCTTATCGCCCGGACCCTTTGGGCTCTGGTTCTCTGCCGGAACGGGTGGTGGTTTTGTGCTCATGACCGTCTCCTTTCACTAGCCAAAACAAGCAGACCCCCGGGAAGGTTCCTGATCCGAACCGGGCGAGGGGCAAACTTCCTGACATTGCCAATTCTGGCCTTGTCGGCGCGTCGCAGCGCAATAATCTTCTGTTAGGGCGTGGGCACTTCCACCTGTTGAAAGGAGCCGACCATGAAACACCAAACACTCGACCAACTGCAGACAGTTGCGAAAGTTGAGCCCTCGGCGACATACCCGACCATGACTCGGGCGCAGCGGATCGAGCGTTGGGCAGAGCTTCTCGAACAAAATCCACGGCGTTGCCTCGGAGCCCTTTCAGGCACCGAATATCTCAGTCCTGAAGCTCGTGACGTAGCGCGTGGCGCGGGGTCGCCGATCACCGTTGCCTATGAGGATCCGGTGCTGCGCGCCATGGGTCTGAAAGATGATACCTACGGTGAGGCAAAGCGCTTCTTCGAGCTAAGTGACTGGCAGTTGCACAACATCGTCTGTCACTGTCACGTTGGTGCTACGATGCAAGCGCGATGGGCTGCCGCCAGAGTCCGCCGGTCAATTACCGGGAACAGACTCCTGGCCTGGCTGAAGGCAAGGTTTGTGCATTGAAGCCGGCCAAGAACGGTGACGACAAGTCTTGATCGTTCTCGTTAGCGGCTGGCCGCCAAAGCTGGTGCATCGCCGGCGCCGCAGTGTTTGATCGAGTCGACGCTCTGCATCCAGGGCGGCCGGGCGAAGACTGTTGGCCGGGTCCCTTGTCGGAGGGGCAGGAAGCTCGATTCATGTGAACGCGGCCCGCGCCCACGATCCATGCCAGCACAGATGCATCGTTGGCGTAATCCCGTCCCTGTGACATGCCCGCAGATCTCGTCGGGGAACCTTTCTTGAGGGACATGGTTGGAATGTGCGGCTGAAAGAATCCGGGCCTGTGCCAAGGAGGTTCGCCATGAAGCTTCGCGAGTTGATGGACCAAGTGAAGGATCTGCCCCCGGATACCCTGGTCTGTGCCGCCGAGATTGACGAGGCCTTTGCGGCCAACATTGCCGGCATAGAAACAGTAGAAGGTGCCCGGATCGAAAGCCGGAAACCGGACGGCACCGAAGCTGTCGAACTCGCCAACGGGAACGACAGGGTTGTCGTAATCCGCTGGTGAACGCTGGCTCATGCCGGAGCGGTCGCATGCTTGATCACTGACGCTGGAGGAGTCGCAGGCCATGTTACCGGTATTGAACAAAAGACTTTGCGCCGGCCTGATCGCCGGAACTCTGATGCTCTCGGCCGGCGGCTTTGCTCCGCTCGCAGCTCAGGAAATCCCGAACGACTTCACGGCGATCGTGCGCGAGAAAATTCCAGCCGTGGTCGCAATAACGACCAAACAGATCATCCAGGACCAGGCGACGCTGGGCGACTTTCTTAGTCCTTTCGGCAGTCCCGGCCTCGGACCGGCGCAACCGCAGGTGCGAGAGGCTCTTGGTTCCGGCTTTGTGATCAGCCCCGAGGGGTACATCGTCACCAACAACCATGTCGTTGCCGATGCAAGCGAAATTCATGTCGTATTCTCCGACAAGGAGACGTTACCTGCGCAGCTCGTCGGCCGCGATCCGGCAACCGACCTCGCGGTGCTAAAGATCGACCCGCGGTCCAACATGACAACGACCGCCTGGGGGGACTCCGATGCAGTACAACCCGGCGCATGGACGATCGCTATCGGCAGTCCGTTCGGGCTCGGTGGGACCGTTACCGTCGGCGTGCTTTCGGCCCGTTCGCGCGACATCAATGCCGGTCCTTACGACGATTTTCTCCAGACCGACGCCTCAATCAATCGCGGCAATTCCGGCGGCCCCCTGTTCAATGCGCGCGGCGAAGTGATCGGGGTCAATACGGCCATCGTATCTCCCACAGGTGGCAGCATAGGGATTGGCTTTGCGGTACCATCCCGCACCGCCCGGAACGTCGTCGACCAGTTGATCCGCACTGGCCGGATCGAGCGCGGTTTCATCGGGGTGCGTCTCCAGGAGATCACCCCGTCGATTGCTGAGGCGCTTGGAATACCCGGCAGCAAGGGAGCGCTGGTCGCCTCGGTCGAACCCGGCAGTCCGGCAGAGCAGGCAGGCATACAGGCGGGAGACGTGATTACACGCTTTAACGGCAAGGACATCCAGAGCGTCCATGATCTGACGCTCGCGGCTGCGAGCCAAAAGCCGGGAACAAAAACGACGCTGACACGGAACCGCGGAGGCAGCCAACAGGAAATAGCTCTGACCATCGGACAACGCAACGATGAGGAGCAACAGACCAGCGCCGTTCCGAAGTCGGAAACGGCCGACACGCGTCTTGGATTGTCGCTCAGCGCAATCCCGGACGAGGCACGCCAGCAGCTCGGACTCCAGCCGGATACTACAGGCGTGTTCGTCCAGGAAGTGGCTCCAAACAGCCTCGCCGCCGAAAACGGCGTTCAGCCTGGCGATGTGATCGTCTCGGCCAACAACCGGGATGTGACACAGCCGTCGGACATCCAAGAGGAGTGGGCGAAATCCCGCCAGCTGAACAAGCCGATGTTGTTCCGCATCAGCAGGCAAGGGCAATCTCTTTTCGTTGCCGTGGCCACGGCCAAATCTTGACGGGCCAACTCTCGATGGAAACGCGTTAAGCTTGGCGAGCGTAAACTTGGCCGAATAGATCACACGCTTTCGCGAGAGGCGGCCTTTAGGGACGGGAACAACAGCCGACCAAGGCCGTTTCGTCCAATGAGTCATTCAACCTGTTGAAAGGAGGCTTCCGATGAGCGCCACCGGACTCGACGTATTCGACAAGACGCTGCAGACAACAAACATCTGGCTCGACGAGATCATGACCGAGATCGGACCGGATCGGCAGGTCGCATGGCATGTGCTTGGAGCGGTGCTCCACGCCTTGCGAGACCGCATGCAGCCGGATCTTGCCGCCCACCTCGGCTCGCAGCTGCCGATCCTCGTGCGCGGCGCCTATTACGACCAATATCAGCCCTCCACGACTCCCGAGAAGTTGCGGTCGCTCGATGAGTTCCTGGCCAAAATCAAGGCGGAGTTGGAATTCACCCGACCGGTCGATTCCAAGGATGCATTCAGGGTCGTATCCAAGGTGCTCGCTCACCATGTGGGAGAGGGGCAGATGATCAAGGTTTGGGAATCCTTGCCAGCAGAAATCAGGCGCGTCGCGGCAGCTCAACAAGCGGCGTGAAATAGCGCCAGATACAGTTGGTCTCATTTCTTGGGGAGATGGAAATGCCACTCACCCTTATCAGCCCTGCGTTCCCGGCGGGCGGGGAAATCCTTGAAAAATATACCCGCGATGGCCAGAACGTCTCACCACCGCTAAAATGGTCCGGTGTTCCGGACGGTACCAAGAGCCTTGTTCTCGTCGTGCAGGATCCCGACGCGCCGAGCGGGGTTTTCGGGCACTGGGCGGTGTTCAATATCCCGCCTGATGCCGGCGAACTTGCCGAGGCGCAAGACGGCAAGCCAGGCCCGTCGGCACTCAGGCAAGGCACCAACGATTTCGGCAATGCCTATTACGACGGCCCGCAGCCACCGGTGGGACATGGCGTCCATCATTATCATTTCCGGCTGGCCGCGCTCGACGTGCCGAGCCTCAGTGTGCCGGGACAGGCGGGCGTGCAACTCGTCTGGAAGGAAGCCCAGAAGCATGCGCTGGAGCAGACCGAGTTGGTCGGAACCTACGCACGGTAACACCGGGCTGTGCCGCCGCCTTTTCTACAGCGCGGCCGGGGCTAGCGGTTTTCGAGCCGGGCCATGGATGACCGAACCGTCGGCCGCAAAAATCGAGCCATGGCAGGGACAATCCCAGGTGTTGTCCGCATTGTTCCAGGTCACGGTGCAGCCCTTGTGGGTGCATGTCGCCGAAACCGGGTGGAGCACCCCTTCAGCGTCTCGCCACGCCGCGATCTTTTCGTCACCCCTGACGATCACACCGCCCATGCCGGGCGCGATGTCGTCGAGGCTTGAGACAATCGATTGGCTGCGGCCATTCTGGTGAAAGTCCTCGGGATAAGACCGCGCCGGGTCGTAGAGCCTTTGCCATGGACTCGGCTGCGCGCAGATCAGATCCGCGATCATCATGCCTGCGGCCGTTCCGTTGGTGATGCCCCAGGCGTTGAATCCCGTGGCGATATGAAAACCGGAGGCTTTGTCCGGATCGGGTTCGCCGGCATACGGAACCCTGTCGGCGGTATCATAGTCCTCATTGCACCAGCGCCACGCAACGTCCCCAACGGGAAGGCTCATTCTTGCCCATTGTTCCAGCTCGACAAACCGTTTCGCCACATCGCCGTCCTGGCCCGTGTCGAACTTGGGGCCGAGTGCGACAAGCTGCGGGCCTTCGGCGTCGCGGCCGGTGCGGATGGAATGCGTCGGGTCGTCGATGCCGATGAACATGCCGTCGACGGCAAGAGGGTCATCGATCCGAAACGCCATGGCAGTGTGGCAGCGCGGCTGGGTCCGGTTCGCCATGCCGACGGGGCTCTTCACTGTCATGTTGGTGGCGACGACCACATGCTCGGCGTGAACGGTGCCGCTGTCGGTAACGACGCGCCAGCGGCTTGCCTCGCCAATAGAGATCGCGCGGCTGTTTTCGAAAATCCGTCCGCCACGGGCCGTCACCGCTTGAGCCAGGCCAACCAGATACATCGCCGGATTGAACTGCGCCTGGTCGGAAAAACGCAGAGCGGCGGCCGTTTCGAAAGGCAGCGGCGCGCGCTCCAAAACATCGGCGTCCAGCCCAACCTGGCGCGCGGCCTCCGCCTCGGCCACGATCTCCGCGCGCCGGTTTGCATCGCAGCTGTAGGTATAGGCGTCCTTGGCCTCGAGATCGCAGGCGATGGCATAGTCGTGAACCCATTCCCGGATCTGCACGGCGCCGGCGGAATTTGCTTCGGCATAGGTCTGCGCCAGGTCCCGCCCAAAGGTGTCGATGAGATGGCGATAAATCAGCGCGTGCTGCGTCGTGATCTTGGCCGTCGAGCGGCCGGTCACCTGGCCGCCTGTCCGCAGGCCTTCGACGACGATCACCGACCGACCGGTCTCGCAAAGGCGAAGCGCCGTCGTGAGCCCGACAATCCCGGCGCCCACGACAACGGCATCGGCATGGACCGAGCCCTCGAGCGGAGAATAGTTCGTAGCGGTGGCTGCCGCCACCCAACAGCTTCCCGGTTTTCCCGAAAGAATGGCCATTTCACCGGCGTCCCATGCGTTGGATGCATCTCCATCGACAACCCGCGCCGGCGCGAAAACGTTCCGGATTTACCATCTTCAGTCGTTGTTTCCGGAAGCGACAAACGCACCGGGAAGGTGCGAGGTGCAAGCCATCACCCAAGTGATCGCCTCGCGATCGTAATCATCGCCGGAGCGCCAATTCTCGAAGAAAGTGTTCAACCTCCCGATGCGCTCGGGCCAGACGCCGGCGGCCTGCAGGCCCAGCGACACGCCGTAATTGGTGAAGGCGAATTTCGTATCGGGCAGCCACGGCGCGCGGCTGAAATAGCCCGGCGGGTCGACCCACATCGTTTCCAAATTCCGCAGCGAACGTTTCGTCTGCGCTTTGGCCCATGGCTCGGCGGGAAAAAAGTGGGCGAGCCACAGCATCATGCCGAGGCCGAGATCCTGTTCGATGTCGAGGGTGCGCCAGTCGCGCTCGATCAGGTCATGCATCTGCGCGATCTCGGGCGCCAGTGCGTCTTCATCGAGCATCCGGTAGGAGACGTAACCATCGTAGGCGTCCATGCTGCCGAGACCGTAGCCGGGATAAGGACCGCTCAAATCCTCCTGCATTTTCCAGATCACGCCGCGGCCGGGGATCACGAAGGCCGGATGGATATCGCGCGCCAGCGCAACGCCGCGCACGCGGTATCGCGGTTTCAGATCGCCGAGCCGCGCCAAGGCGAACAGCCACATCGCCAGGTAGTGGAAATACTGTCCGTCGCGATCTGTCGCTTCGCCGATTCTCAACCCGCGCGGACGACCGAGCACACGCTCGACGTCCGCCACAAGCCGTTCAGCCTCACCCAGCCAACGTTCCTCGCCGAGTGCCTTGTAAAGCGAGACATAGAGCACGACCCCAAAAGCATCGGTCCAGAGATAGCGCAGGCCGTTGGGCCAGATGCCTTCGGCGCGCATCCAGTCGAGTTTCCGCAGGACATAGTCAACGTCGCGCAGCATAACGCTGGTCTAGAGCCCGAACGGATAAGTATCGGGTGCTCCGGCCTTGGCATGCTTCGGCCCAGGCCGACCGGCTGTGGGCGCGTCGCAGTTGCGAGCATGCGGCATGTCGAGCATGTCTGCCTCCGTTCCGACTGGTCTGGGTCAGATCGCAAACGATCTGGGCGGCGGCGGGTTCCTTGGCCATCGCAGTAAGCCCCAGCCTGTTCCGCCGGCCCGACCCCGGAACCCTCCGTCTGTTCACGAGTTCCTTGGTCAGTCGCTCACTTCCGCACGAATGGTTGAGGAGGTTTCGTTGCCGCGCCCGATCGTGCTCTCGCTGGGCAGCATCAATGCCGATCTGCAGTTCGACGTTCAGGGCTCGCTTGGCGATGGCGGCACCGTTAGGGCCAGCGGCTTCGCCCAACGCGCCGGCGGCAAAGCCGCCAACGTCGCGTATTTCACCCATCGCCTCGGCGTTCCGACGAGGCTTATCGGGCGCGTCGGCGACGACCGTTTCGCGGAGATCGCAGTCGGTCCGCTGAAGGCGGCTGAGCTCGACCTCGGGTCCGTCGGCGTTAACAGCGACGTCCCGACTGGCGTTGCCATCGTGGTGGTTCCGAAGGACGGCACGAAAGCCATTCTGTCCGCGTCCAATGCCAACATGTCCTGGAGTGAAGCGGCCGTTGACAACGTCGTGGCAGCCATCAGGAATTCTCCTGATCGATCGATACTCGTTGCTGACTTTGAAATTCCCTTGCCCGTCCTGAATGCCGCTTTCGAGACGGCGCAAGAACGTGGGTTCAGGGTCCTGGTCGACCCGACATTCGCCGATCAAATCGATCGGTCGCAACTCTGTCGCTTCTGCGCGATTACGCCAAATCAGCAGGAGGCTTCGGATCTGCTTGGCCTGCCGATCGCCACCAATGACGATGCGGCCCGAGCGGCGCTCCAATTGAATGCGCTCGGGGTGGAGATAGCATGCGTCAAGCTCGAAGACGGCGGCTGCTTTCTCGCACTGGATCACGACGCAATGCAAATTCTCGCCCCGACGATCGAAGTGATCGACAAGACGGGTGCAGGCGACGCGTTTATCGCGGCAATGGCCGTCGCCTTGCTCGACGGCAAGTCCGCCTACGACGCCGCTTGCTGGGGCGTCGCGGCTTCGGCGATTGCCGTCCGGAAAAAAGGCGCACAGGAATCCTATCCATCAATGATCGAACTCCGGCAGATGATCGCGTCAGTCGAACGCTGCAACGGACGTGAATTGGTATAGGCTGATGCCATTACTGTCAGGCCGGCGGCCGAAGACTGCGCCGTTGCGGCCCGTGGCGAAGGTCACCTGCGCGCCCCCGGCAAAGCCTGAAGAATGGTTCGAGCCACCCGCATCCAGTATTTTGGCGATAAAACAATTCGTACCTTGTTTTTTGTCACTGCAATTGCCAACCATGGAAAGGGATTGATTCGGAGCTTGTCTATGCGTGGACTGCAAGTGGCCCTGGCTGCGGTGATCTTGGGCATTTCAGTCAGTTCTGGTCTCGCCGATGACAATTCTCCCTTTATCTATTTTGCGACCCAGGATCCTTTCGCAGACGGTTTGCCGACCAAGAACGATGTCTTTGTCTTTGGTGGCGTCTTTACGCGCGGGGCCTTCGGCGACGCGATCAATGTTTTCGGTGCCGACTACACCGACAACTATATAGTCGGAGCTGCATACGGTCGCGATTTCGTCGATATCGGCGCTGGCTTCGTTCTTGGTGGCGTCGCCGGCGCGGCCATAAGATTTGGCGAGGACGATGATACGACTGGCGAACTTTGGGCCGGAGCGCGACTGCGCCACCACGGCCTGGTCATTGCTGATTTGGCGATTGCGCCCGCACTGACTGCTGGGTTCAGTGCCGTTACCGGCCCTACCGAGATCGAGCGCGAACGCGAAATCGTCCACGATGGCGATGCATCATTCCTCGGCTTCGTTGGTGCGGAGCTTTCGTTCAGAGTGAGGCAGGCTCCCAACGTCGAACTCGTCTACCAACTCCACCATAGATCCGGCGCCGATGGCACGTTTGGAGATATGACAGAGGGTTCCAATGCGAACGCTCTTGGAATCCGTTATCGCTTCTGACGCTCGCTGCTGTAGACCTTTTTACAGGCGCCTACGCACCACCCAATTGGCTCGCGCTGAGGACGGCGACACTCCTGTGAGGGTCGGCACGATGAACCACTGAAAATCTCAAGGCCGTGTCGCCCTATAGCGAGGGGGCACCCTCAGGCTATATCCTTCAGCGTGTCCAGCGGCCCTTTCAATGCAGACCTGGGCTGGATCAACTCTGGCGCGATCAGGAAGGTCTGCGGTGCCGTCGGCGGTTCATCGATCAGCTCGAATGCCTTCGTGATCATCGCCTCAACATTCTGCCGCACCATGATTACGGGGAAGGGCAGGAAGGAGCCGAAGGGGTCATAGTCGTAGCAACCGACGACGAGTTCGCTGAACATTTCCGCCGGCCGGCCGGCCATGAAACGCAGCAGACCTTCCATATTGATCGACGAATTGATGAACAGCGCGCGCGGCAGCTTGCCACGGCATTGGTAAAACGCCTCGAAGGCACGCAAAGTTATATCAGGCGAATACCCGGAGGACTGCACACCATCGTCAGGGTCGGCGCCCAGCAGCGCCTTCTTGGTCGCATGGAAAGCGGCGATGCGTTCGCGGCTGGCGTGGTCGTTGCGGCCGCCAAACAGAAACAGCTCGTCCGGCCGCAGAGGATCGTCGTTGCCGAAGCGGCGGATGATTGCTTCCGTCAGCATCCGCGCGCCCTGATAATTGTCGCTGATCACCGAATGCGCCTTCGCTCCCGGCAGGTCGATGTTGATATGCCTCAGCCCCGCCAGTTCGCAGACCTCGTGCACGCCATCGGGATCGGTGGCGCCGACGATGAAGAGCTGGTCGATTGAATAGGAGATCAGCGTCTCCGCGGTCCGCCGTTCCTCTTCGGGGTCGCGGCTGGCACTAACCACGACCGGGCATTGGCCGCGGCTGCGCACATGCCCCTCAAACGTCTGCGCCATGGAGGAGAAGTAGCGATTGTCGTGGACGGGCAGCATCAGGCCGACCAGGCCTGATCGCGAGCGTCGCAGGCCTCGCGCTTGCAGATTGGTGGTGTATTGGTGGAGTTCGGCGAGGCCGAGAATTGTTTGCGCCGTACTTTCCTTGATGCGGCGCTTGCGCCAAGTGCCGTTCAGCACGGCACTCACGGTCGACGGCGAACTGCCCGACAGCACGGACAGGTCATAGATCGTCGCCTTCTTCTTGACCCGCTGATCCATCTGGCGCCTCCGGCGCGTCTATTTTAGAGCAATATCCCGCTTGACGAGAGCTTCTCGATGCACAATAGTTTCTGCACCATCGATTGTGCAAGCGAAAACCGGTGGATGATCGATGGGGAAGTGCCCCGTCTCTTTCGGGGAGGTTTCTAACGGCCGCCGTCGTTCGACGGCTCGAGTGTGTTCCCACTAGGAACGTTATGGGAGGAATACAGATGAAAAAGCTCTTGATCGCGGCGCTTGCCGTGACCCTTATGATTGGCGGATCATTCGCTGCGATGGCACAGCAGGCCGGCAAGGTCGGCGTCGTCGTCAAGATCGGCGGCATTCCGTGGTTCAACGCAATGGAGGCGGGTATCAAGGAGCGCGGCGAGAAGCTCGGGATCGACGCATTCATGGTCGGCCCGACCAGCGCTGATCCAGCACTGCAAGTTCGCGCCATCGAGGATCTGATCGCGCAGGGCGTCAAGGTCATCGGCGTCGTGCCGAATGATGCGAAAGTGCTTGAACCGGTCCTGCAGAAGGCCAAGGACGCCGGCATCATCGTCATCACACATGAATCGCCTGGCCAGAAGGGCGCCGACTGGGATTTCGAACTCGCATCTGCCACCGGCTTCGGCGAGGCTCACGCCAAGCTCCTGGCGGAGAAGATGGGCGGCAAGGGTGAGTATGCAGTGTTCGTCGGCTCGTTGACGGTGCCGCTGCACAATGCCTGGGCCGATGCGGCAATCGAGTATCTGAAGAAGAATAATCCCGACATGAAACTCGTCGGCGAACGTTATGGCGTCGCCGAGGATGTAGACAAGAGCCGCAGCACTGCGCTTGACCTGATTTCCGCAAATCCCGGCCTGAAGGGCTTCCTCGCCTTCGGCAGCCAAGGCCCGATCGGCGCTGGCCGCGCAATCGAAGAGCGCCGGAAGGTGGGCGAAATTTTTGTGCTCGGACCATTCTCGCCAGGCCAGGGCCGGAAGCTCATCAAAAGCGACGCGATCTCCGGCGGCTTCATGTGGAATCCGAAGCAGGCGGGCGAGGTTTTCGTCACGCTGGCCGATCATCTCATGAAGGGCAAAGAGATCAAGGATGGCGATACGATCGAAGGGCTTGGGACAGTCAAGCCGGACTTCGAAAACCGTAACATCATCGTCGATCAACTCGTCCCCATCAACAAGGATACTGTCGACGATCTCGCGGCGATGGGCCTGTAAAGCCTCCCAGGGCTAATGGCAGTCGGGCCCGGCCTCGAACCGGCCCGGCTGCAGGATTGCAAACGCGATTGGATCCAGGTTTCGACTCGATGGCTGATCAGGCACTCGATGGCGCCGCACCACGGCCGCTGCTGTCGCTCCGCAACGTCAACATGACGTTCGGCGGCGTGAAGGCGCTGAAGAATGTCAGCTTTGAGGTGTTGCCGGGCGAGGTGCATTGTCTTGCCGGCGAGAACGGCTCCGGCAAGAGCACGCTGATCAAGGTCATTACAGGCGTGTACAAGCCCGAGGCGGGCGCCGAAATCGATTATGATGGCCAGAGCTACTCCCATATGTCGCCGGTTACGGCGCAGGCCAGCGGAATTCAGGTCATCTGGCAGGATCTCGCCCTGTTTCCCGAGATGACTGTCGCCGAGAATATCGCGTTCCAGACCGTCATCGGCCGCTGGCCGCGGCTGGTGAACTATGCCGAGATGCGTCGGGTCGCGATCAACGCCTTGCAACGTCTTGGTGTTACCTTCGATGTCGATCTGGCACTCCACCACTTTCCCATCGCACAGCGGCAGATCGTAGCAATCGCCCGCGCCCTCGTCGGTGAGGCAAAGCTCGTCTTCATGGACGAGCCGACGGCGTCGCTCACCCAATCCGAAACCGACTATCTGCTGGACGTTGTGCGCAATCTGTCGGCGTCGGGTGTCGCCGTTGTGTTCGTCAGTCATCGCCTGGCGGAGGTTCTTGAAATCTCCAGCCGCGTCACCGTGCTGCGCGACGGCGCCCTGGTTGGCGTCTATCCAACCAAAGGCCTGACCCAGTCGCGCATCACCGAGTTGATGACGGGCAAGACCTTCGACTATTCCGTCCTGCATCGGGATTTGAGCAGGAGCCCGGTCATGCTTGAGGTCAAGGGACTGTCGCGGCCCGGCGAATTCGACGACGTGTCCTTGACAGTCCGGCGCGGCGAGACGCTCGGCATCACCGGGTTGCTCGGGGCAGGGCGCACCGAATTGGCGCTGACATTGTTTGGCATGCGCAAGCCGAAATCGGGCTCTGTCGCCTTGGATGGCAAACCCGTTCGCTTCGGTTCCAACCGTGACGCGATCGCCGCCGGCGTCGCCTATCTTTCGGAAGACCGGCTGTCGCTCGGTCTCATTCAGCCCCAGGCAATCGCCGACAACATGGTCATCGCCTCGCTGGACAAGATCCTTTCAGGCGGTTTCATTTCGAGCGATCGCAAGCGATCTCTGGTCAATCGCTGGATAAGGGACCTCGGCGTCAGGATCGGAAAGCCGGACGACGCGATCTCGACCCTGTCAGGGGGAAATCAGCAACGTGTCGCCATTGCAAAATGGCTTGCGACCGACCCGAAGCTGCTTATCCTCGACGCACCGACTGTCGGCGTCGATGTCGGCGCGCGCGCCGGCATTTTCGACATCGTTTCCAAGCTGGCGGACAGCGGCCTGGCCATTATCCTGATCTCGGACGAGGTGCCTGAAGTCTATTTCAACGCGGACCGTGTGCTGCACATGGCTCAGGGGCGCATTGTCGGCGAATTTACGCCGGGCGCTACGACCCTCCAGGCGATGGAGGAGGCGGTCTATGCGTAGGTTTGTCCGCTCCCACGCAACGGAACTGGCTTTGCTCGCCGTTATCGCAGTCATCTGCGTCTTCCTTTCGTTCGCGACAGACCGGTTCTTCACCCTCGGCAACGCGTTTGACCTTCTGAACACCAGCTCGGTCAACATCATCTTCGCCGTTGGCCTGCTGGTCGTGCTGATCGCCGGCGGCATTGACATTTCCTTCGCGGTTGCTGCCTCCGTTGTGCAATATCTGACCGCGACCGTCCTCGGCTGGATCGGCGGCGGGAATTGGATTGTCGGCTTCATCATCGCTGGCGCATTGGGCGTCGCGTTGGGCTGCATCAACGCCTTCCTGATCCACGGGTTCAGGATCATCTCGATCGTCGCCACGATTTCGACTTTCAACATTTTCTTCGGCTTGCTGATGTTTTTCACAGGCGGCGTGTCGATCTACAACCTGCCGGACTGGCTCACCACCCGCGTCGTGCTGTTCGAGCGAGAGATGGCTGACGGGACCTGGGCGGAGATCACCCTGCCTGTGCTCATTATGGCCATATGCGTGTTCGCTACCTGGGCGTTGATCACGCGCACCACCACTGGCCGCCAACTCTACGCATTTGGCGACAACCCGGAGGGCGCGCGCCGCTTCGGCATCAATATCGGTGCCATGCAATTTATCGCCTTCGGCTGGCTTGGCCTGATGGCGGGTATCGCCGGCCTCGTCCAGGCGCATTACGCGCAGGAGGTTGTGCCGAATGCCCTTTATGGGCGCGAACTCGACGTCCTGGCAGCGGTGGTCCTTGGCGGTGCGCGGCTCGGCGGCGGCAAGGGCAGCGTGCTCGGCTGCATTCTGGGCGTTCTGTTGGTCTCGATCACCCAGAACGGACTAAATTTGATGGGCGTGTCGCCTTTCGCGTTCAAGATGATCGTCGGCGCCATCATTCTTGCCGCAATCACGCTTTCGAATACCAGCATCGAACGCCTGCTGCCGTTCCTGAAAAGCCGACGGGTGCCTTCATGACGGTTTTGATTGAACGCGTCCGCAATGCGCTCGGCCCCGAACTTGCAGGTCCGTTTGCCGCGTTCGTAGCTGTCATGATCGTGTTCGGTTTTGCCGCGCCGAACTTTCTTTCCCGCGCTACCTTTGGATCCGTCGCCTTCCAACTGCCGGAACTCGGCCTCCTCACACTCGCCATGCTGCTGCCGATCCTGACCGGCGGCCTGAACCTGGCCATCACCTTCACGGCCAACATGGCCGGCTTGACGCTGGCTTGGGTACTGCAAAGCCAGGGAGGCGTCGACGCGGGCGTCGGCGCCTTCCTCCTTGGCTCGGCCCTTGCCATCGCGGTCGGCGCACTGAGCGGGCTGATCATGGGGCTCGTCATCGCCTACACCAAGGCTCACCCGATCCTGGTCTCGCTGTCGATGATGATCTTCCTGCGCGGTCTCGGCGAATTCCTGACGCGCGGCGGCGACGTGTCAGGCATTCCGGGCTTCCTGGCGCCGATCGGCTACGGTTCGATTTTTGGCATCCCGGTGCCGTTGCTCATCTTCATCGCTTGCGTGCTGATCTGGCACGTCTTGCTGACGCGCATGAAGCTAGGCTTCAACACCTACATGATAGGCTCCAATATCGAGGCCACACGCTATTCCGGTATCAATACGCGCAAGGTGCAGGTTCTCGTCTACACATTGTCCGGCGCGATGTGCGCGGTGGCCGGCATCATCATGCTGGCGCGCTTCAATTCGGTGCGTGTCGGCCACGGCGAGTCTTACCTGCTGATCACCGTGCTTGCCTGCTTCCTTGGCGGGGTCAATCCGTTCGGCGGCTTCGGTCGGGTGATCCCGGTCTTCGTTGCGCTCGTCGTGCTCCAGCTTCTGTCCTCGGGACTCAACCTGATGGGCGCGAGCCAGCACCTTGCGACGGCAGTCTGGGGCATCCTGATGATCACGGTGATGATCCTGCGCTGGCTTGCCGGGCGCCTCAAATTCCTGAACACAAACAGAGGGTGAGTTAGATGCATGGTTTTGGGGTCCACACCTCGATGTGGACGATGAACTGGGACCGGGCCGGCGCAGAGAAGGCGATCGCGGCTTCCGTCAAATACGGGATGGACTTTATCGAGATCGCGCTTTTGAACGCGCCGGCGGTCGATGCCGCGCACACACGCGCCTTGCTCGAAAAGCACAATCTTCCTGCCGTTTGCTCGCTTGGCCTGCCGGAGCGCGCCTGGGCCTCGGTGCGTCCGGATGCCGCCATCGAACATCTCGAAGTGGCGATCGACAAGACTGCGGAAATGGGCGCGCTGGCGCTTTCCGGCGTGATCTTTGGCGGTATCGGCGAACGCACCGGCCTGCCACCGACCGAAAAGGAATACGACAATATCGCCCATGTGCTGACCGTCGCCGCCAAGCACGCCAAGAAGCGCGGCATCGAGCTCGGAATCGAGGCGGTGAACCGCTACGAGAACCATTTGATCAACACCGGCGCGCAGGCCGTCTGGATGGTCGAGAAAGTCGGGGCCGACAACATTTTTGTTCATCTCGACACCTACCACATGAACATCGAGGAGAAGGGGGCCGCCAACGGCATTCTGGCTGCCCGCGACCACCTGAAGTACATCCACTTGTCTGAGAGTGATCGCGGCACACCAGGCACCGGCAACTGCCCCTGGGACGAGATTTACGCGACGCTGGCGGCGATCGGTTTCAAGGGCGGACTGGCCATGGAAAGCTTCATCAACATGCCGCCGGAAGTCTCCTACGGCCTCTCGGTCTGGCGGCCGGTTGCGAAGGACGAGGCCGAAGTGATGGGCAATGGCTTGCCGTTCCTGCGCAACAAGGCTCGCCAATACGGTCTGATCTGAGACGATGGGTGACGGGCAGAAGGCGGACGGCGCAAGGATCGCCGTCTTCGATGTCGGCAAGACCAACATAAAGCTCTCCGCAATGACGCTCGACGGCGTGCTCGTGGAGAGCCTCTCTGTCCACAACGAAGTGCGGCCCGGTCCACCTTGGCGGCAGCACGATCTCAACGGCATTACCGACTGGCTGTTCGGCTCGCTCGCCACTTTGTGCCGACACCATCCGCTGGAAAAGGTGGTCGGCACCGGACATGGCTCCGCAGGGGTCTTGGTGAACGCAGATCCCGACGAGACTTGTGCCCTGCCGATGATTGACTACGAGCAGGATTTGCCGCCTGCAATTCGCGAAGGCTACGCACCGCTTTCGGGCGATTTCTTCGATCGCGGCAGCGCGATCATGCTGAAGGCTGCCCACCAGGCGCGCCAGCTGTACTGGATGCAGCAGGTTGATCCGGAGCGCGTCGCTCAGGCTCGTTGGTATCTGGGCTTGCCTCAATATTGGGCCTGGCGGCTGTCAGGCGTGCCATCGGCCGAAACGACGATCCTCTCGGCGCAATCCCATCTGTGGAACAATGTGCGCAAGCAGTGGTCGCCCATTGTGGCGGGGCAGGGATGGCAGCGCCTCATGCCACCATTCCTTCCGGCCTGGGAGAGGCTGGGGCCAATCCGGCACGATCTGGCGCGCCGGCACGGCATACCGGAAGAGCTCTCTGTCCTGACCGGCGGCCACGACAGCAGCCTGAACCTCTACCGCTATCAGGCGGCAGGCATGCACGACGGCTGCGTGATCTCTACCGGAACCTGGATTGTCGGAATGTGCGCGGCGACACCTCTCGACCGCCTCGATGAAAATCGCGGAATGGTGCTGAACAGCGACGTGACAGGACGCCCGGTCGGCGGCGTTTTGACCATGGGCGGACGAGAGTTCAGTCATGTGGCAGGGCAGGGGCAAGAAGGAACTGCGGCCGACGCTGCGCTGGTCAGTTTGCTGATTGAGCGCGGCACCTTCGCATTGCCGTCGTTCGGCGACGATGACGGCCTGTTTCCGGGCAGCGCTGGGCGCGGCCGGTTTGAAGGGCCGCCCGCAGAACCCCCTGCAGAGCGCAAGGCGCTCGCGGTGCTCTACGCCGCGCTGCTGACGGTGGAATGTATCGATGCGCTGAACGAAACCGGGCTGGTTGCATTGGATGGCACCTTCCTGCGAGACCCGCTCTACGCCACGCTGGTTGCGGCGCTGCGGCCAAACGCCGAAACGGTCTACAACCTCGACTCCTATGGCACCGCCTCGGGTGCGGCGCTGCTTGGCGAACACGAAACGCGTGACACGCCGGCTCCGATCGCGCTCAGCCTGCCGACTGCCTTTGCCGGCGATCGTGAGACGCTCGCTGCCTATGCACAGCGGTGGCGCGACCTGGCGAAGCGAAACAACCTGCAACGGGCCAAGACCAGCAAAAGGAACGATCGATGACTGATGACAGCGCTCTGCGCCGCGAGATGGTGGATGCTTGCCGCCGGATAAACTCAAGCGGCATCAACCAGGGCAATGCCGGCAATTTGTCGGTGCGCTCTAGCGACGGTTTCCTGATCACGCCCTCGTCGCTGCCCTACGAAACGATGACCCCCGAAGACATCGTCGAGATGGGCTTTGACGGCACCTATGTCGGCCGACGGCCCTCCTCGGAGTGGCGCTTCCACCGTGACATTTTGAGGGAGCGGCAGGAGATCGACGTCGTGCTGCATTGCCACTCGCTCTACGCCACGACGCTGGCCTGCCATCACAAGACGATCCCGAGCTTCCACTATATGGCGGGAGTGGCTGGCGGCACCACCATCCGCTGCGCGGAATACGCAACCTTTGGCACGCAGGCCTTGTCCGACAATGCCTTGGTTGCGCTCAAGGATCGCCTCGCCTGCCTGCTCGGCCAGCACGGCCAGATTTCGCTCGGCAAGACCATGGAAGCGGCGTTGTGGCTGGCGAACGAGGTCGAAACCCTGTCGCGCATGTATGTCCAGGCGCTTAGCCTTGGCGAGCCGCCGGTCCTTTCCGACGAGGAGATGGCGCGGGTGATCGAGCAGATGAAGAAGATGAGCTATGGCCAGGCGCCGGATCCGGAGGGAACGAACGATTTGGCGCGGCCGCGCGACGCTGCGGTCTAGCGCTGCTCCGGCAGATTTTAGTGAAGAGGTCTGTTTTCGCGCTGGGTGGCAGGTGAAGACTGAGATGTCCTCCTTACGGCAAACGGTGAATCAAATCGTTCAGCAAAAGCAGCGACGCGCCGGCGAAGACAGCCGCAGCCGCGTCGTCCAGCATGATGCCGAGTCCACCCCTTACCTTTTCATGCACGACGCCGATGGGCCAAGGCTTGGCGACGTCGAAGAACCGGAAAGCAAGGAAACCTGCTGCCCACCAGACCGGGTCGAGCGGCAGCATGGAAAGCGTTGCGGCGGTGCCGAAGGTCTCGTCAATAACGACGATCTGCGGATCCTCCGTCCTGGTATGGGCGACGACACGCGATGACGCCCATACTCCCACGGCGAAAAAGGCGAAATAGGCGAGCACGATCAGCCAAGGCGATGCAGGTATCAGGACCGCGGCAACGGCCACTCCTACGCCCGCGCCGGCGGTGCCCGGCCATACCGGAGATAATCCCGCGCCGGCAGAGGTCGCGAGCAGGTAAGCAAGCTTAGGCAGTAATTTACGCATGGCGTTTCGAACGGCTTCCCGGTGAATTGCGGATATGCGTTGTATCAGTCTTTCCGGTTACTTCCGCTAATGCGGTCGCGCAAAAGCATGCCCTCGGGCGTGACCCGGTCAAGGCCGCGACGCGCTATAGACCGCCAGTCGATTTTTGCGACAGCGGACACAACGGGCATTGCGCTGACCACCTCGATCGGCGCCGACGGGCTGGAACGAACCCTCAATTTGCCGGTTAAACGTCGCGGAGCGACATCATCAGAGGAGCCAAGTCATCATGATCGCCGGTCTCATGAAACGCCGTATCGACCCGCTATGGGAGCACGCCGCCTCTCCGCTGATCGGGATCGGCATGACCCCGAACCAGGTTACGTCAGGCGGGCTGGTGCTCGTCGCCCTGTCGTGCGCCGCCTATCTGTACCACCAGTCGAGCCTCGCCTTTGGCCTTTGCCTGGCATTTGCCTTCACCTTCGACGCGCTCGATGGGGCGGTTGCCCGTCGCAGACACATGAGCACCAAGGCGGGTGGCTATTTCGACGCCATGGCCGACCGTTATCAGGAACTTGCCGTGTTTGCGGCAATAGGCTGGGTCGCCGACCTGTGGGCGATCGCCATGCTCGCGTTCGCCGGCGGACTCCTCACCAGCTACGCCAAGGCGCGGACGGCGATCGAAATCCCCATAGAAAACCACGCGTGGCCGGATTTCTTCGAACGGATGGAACGCCTGGTGTTCATTTGCGTGCTGTTGGTCGCCGACGGCTTGGCGACCGCCATGGGCGCCGCTTCGCCCTGGATTCTGGCGGGCGGGTTCGCGCTGTACGCACTCGTGGCCAACGCGACAGCGCTGCAACGGATCAATCGCGCATTTGCGATGCTCAAACGAGCCGACGCGAAGCAGCCGTGAGACGGCGAAATCCCATAAGGATGAGGCGGCCCGGCGCTCCCTGCGTGCCGGATGTCCGCACCCCTCGTTAGACCGTTTCGAGCCGGCTGAAGCGAACCGGGATGATTTTGCGGGTCTTCAGTTGTCCTGCCGAATCCTTGTCGATGACCGTCAGCAACTGCCCTTGTTCAGGGCCTACAGGCATAACCAGGCGGCCCCCCGGCTTGAGCTGCTCGAGCAAAGCCGGTGGCGCCCGCCCCGCCGCGACGCTGACCAGGATCTTGTCGAATGGAGCGTGCTCGGGCCAGCCGCGAGACCCGTCCCCGACACGAATGCTGACATTGGATAGACCGAGGTCCTGCAGCAGAGCCTCGGCATGGCTTGCGAATTCCTCGATGATCTCGACGCTCCAAACGTGCCCGGCGAGTTCCGCGAGGATTGCGGTTTGGTAACCCAGGCCGGTGCCGATCTCGAGCACCGCCTCGTGCGGTTGGAGAGCAAGGAGATCGGTCATGAGCGCGACGATGAACGGCTGCGAGACGGTTTTGTCGAAGCCGATCGGCAGTGGCATGTCCTGGTAGGCATAAGGCGCGACCGAGCTTGGCACGAACAGATGGCGCGGCACCTGCTGCATCGCTGCCATCACCCGTTCATCGAGCGCCGCCTTGCCGAGCTCTTCGCTTGCAAGGTCGGTATGGATTGCAATCATCTCGACCATGTGCCTGCGCAGCACTGCGAGGTGCTCTTCGTTCATTGGCTTCATGACCGTCGGGCTTTCTTCAACCTGGCTTGCTGCCAGATACGCTTATATCCTGTTCGTCACAGCAACGCCCGTCATCGTTTCCAGTTGCGGATGGCCCACGGCGACCGGAGGTAATTTTGGCCTTGCGTCTGGTCGATATCGGCGGCGGCCCTGGAGATCCGATGCCATGCCGCTATATCTGTATGTCCTAAAGCGCGTCGCGTTTGACCGGCCTCATGCGACGCACTTTAGGTTGTTGTCTTATGCATGTCGTTATCGCAAAACCGCTGCACGCTTTTGCGCGACATGCATCAGATCGCGGGTGATCGCCGCCCATGCACATCACGTCGGTGGAAAAATGGATCTGCAAGCCTTCAGAGGTTCGATTGCGAAATCACAGCCGCCCGCCGGCTTGAGTCCTGCCCTGCAGGCGCTGTGGTGGGATGCAAAGGGCGATTGGGATAAGGCGCACGAGCGTGCACAGCTACGCGACGATACGGCTTATATGCGCGTGCATGCCTTCCTCCATCGCAAGGAAGGCGATCAATCCAATGCGGAGTATTGGTATCGTCGCTGCGACGCCGCGCCGTCGACTTTGACGCTTGATGAGGAATGGCAAGAGTTGGCGCGGGAACTTTTGCGGCAAAGCTGACGCCTTCGGCACGCCAAGTCCAATTGCGGGCCGCGGTTGCGTCGTCGTAACGCAGGTTCCCACGATGCTACCGCCTATCGACGATTCTGGGCTTGCAGGCCTAGGCGAGGGCAGGGGCTGCACTAGCTCCTGACTTTGATCAGCAAGCGGCACGGCGAGCCCGCCATCTCCGCAGTGGCGCGAAAAGGATACGTGGATCGCTCGCTGTGCAAATTGAAACGCGCGATGTGAGGAGTTCGCCATGTTTCGTACGATTGCGTCGGCGCTGTTCGCCGCGCTGCTCTGCTCGGTGGCCGCGCGTGCCGCCTCGGAGGAGGTCCGCTACTATCCCGTTCCGGAGGGCGCCGGCCCGCACGATGTCGCTCCGGCGCCGGATGGTTCCGTATGGTACACCGCCCAGGCACAGGGCGCGCTTGGGCGACTCGATCCTGATACAGGCGCGGTCAAGCACATCACCCTTGGCGACGGTTCGGCGCCGCACGGCGTGATCGTCGGTCCCGACGGCGCCGCTTGGGTGACCGACGGCGGCCTCAGCGCCATCGTGCGCGTTGATGCCGAAACGGAAGCGGTGAAGGCCTTTCCGCTCCCCGAGGGGCACGGCTACGCGAACCTCAACACCGCTTCCTTCGACAAACACGGGAGGCTCTGGTTCACCGGGCAGGAGGGCATCTACGGCAGGCTCGATCCGGCGAGCGGCAAGGTCGAGGTCTGGAACGCTCCGCGCGGTCGCGGCGCCTATGGGATCACAACCACGCCGTCCGGTGAGGTCTACTACGCCTCGCTCGCCGGCAACCATATCGCCAGGATCGATGTTTCGACCGGCGAGGCTTCCCCGATCGACCCGCCGACCGCGGATCAGGGCGCCCGCCGCGTCTGGTCGGATTCCAAAGGCCGCATCTGGGTCAGCGAATGGAACGCCGGCCAGGTTAGCGTCTTCGATCCGGCCGCAAATGACTGGCGCAGCTGGAAGCTGCCCGGAGACGAGCCCCAGGCCTATGCCGTCTATGTCGATGAACGCGACAAGGTCTGGCTCACCGATTTCAGCGCGAACGCCATCGTCCGCTTCGACCCGGCAACGCAGACCTTCGCGAGCTTCCCGTCCGACCGCGACAACGCCAACGTGCGCCAGCTCAACGGGCGCTCCGGCGAGGTATGGGGTGCGGAGTCCGGTACCGACCGCCTTGTCTTGATCGAGACCGAAACGGGCGAATAAAGCAAAAGAGGTCTAATGCATGTCGCGCAAAAGCATGCCCTTGGGCCTGACCCGAGGGTGTGCAGCGGTTTTGCGATAACGACATGCATAAAAACAACAACCTAAAGCGCGTCGCATGAGGCGGCCAAACGCGACGCGCTTTAGCCAACGACGAAGGGCAATTTGCGCGAAGAGACCGCATGTCAGCGACTGTCTTTGACATAGCGTAGGGAGATGCCGCTCTACACGAAGAGAAAATCGCTGTTCGAGATGCTTGCGACGAGGACACCGTTTAGCGAGAGCGTGTCACTGTCGGAGAAGACGACCAGCGTGTCGCTCCCGACCTGCCGGAGTTCGCTATATCTTTGGTAGCCTGAAATCTCCAGGAGATCATCGCCGGAAAAGTCGAAGTCGGTGACGGTGTCGTGGCCATGGCCGGCGGCGAAGACGAAGCTGTCGTTTCCCGTTCCACCGATGAGGATATCGGCGCCAAGACCACCGACGAGCCGGTCCGACCCGCCGCGGCCGTCCAGCCGATCTGCGCCGCCGAGGCCTTCGAGCGTGTTCGCTGCGCCGTTGCCCACCATGGTGTTGGCGAGTTCGTTGCCTTTTGCCGCCAGATTGGCAGCTGACCTCAGGAAGAGGTTTTCGACGTTGTCGGCCAGGGTCCAGTTTATATAAGCATGCGTCTCGTCGAAGCCGCCATTGTTCTCTTCGATGGTTTTGTCACCGGCATTGTCGACATGGAAGACGTCATCACCCGCGCCGCCGACAAGCGTGTCGGCGCCCGCTTTTCCGTTCAAGATATCGCTGCCGCCCATTCCATAAATGACGTCCGCACCGGGACCGCCGGTAAGCGTATTGTTGCCGTCGTTGCCTACGATTGACCCCGGCGGCGGCTCGTCGAGTGGATCGATCCAGAGGAAATCCGCACTGCTCAAGGAGGCGCTGGTCACGCCTTTGAGGAGAACGGTGTCGCTGTCGGAGAAGACGACCAGCGTGTCGCTCCCGACCTGCCGGAGTTCGCTATATCTTTGGTAGCCTGAAATCTCCAGGAGATCATCGCCGGAAAAGTCGAAGTCGGTGACGGTGTCGTGGCCATGGCCGGCGGCGAAGACGAAGCTGTCGTTTCCCGTTCCACCGATGAGGATATCGGCGCCAAGACCACCGACGAGCCGGTCCGACCCGCCGCGGCCGTCCAGCCGATCTGCGCCGCCGAGGCCTTCGAGCGTGTTCGCTGCGCCGTTGCCCACCATGGTGTTGGCGAGTTCGTTGCCTTTTCCCGCCAGATTGGCAGCCGACCTCAGGAAGAGGTTTTCGACGTTGTCGGCCAGGGTCCAGTTTGTATAAGCATGCGTCTCGTCGACGCCGCCATTGGTCGCCTCGATGGTTTTGTCACCGGCATTGTCGACATAGTAGACGTCATTACCCGTGCCGCCGACAAGCGTGTCGGCGCCGACCCGGCCGATGAGTTGGTCGGAGCCGCCGCGGCCCTCCAGCAAATCATCGCCAGCCAGCCCATCCAGCACATTGGCTCCCTCGTTTCCGCCGAGTTGGTCCGCAAAGGAAGAGCCTGTAAGATTTTCGATGCTGGTGAAGGTGTCGCGGTCGCTTCCGATACCGGTCCCGTCCAGGCCGAGATGTTGTTCCAGGGCGGCCATCCAATGTGAGGCGATTTTTGCATAGCCCCCGGCAGTCGGATGCAGCCCGCTGTCAAGCGGCGGCGCGGTGATGTCATCCGGTGTCAGATCACGCATGTCGACAAAGGCGATCTTGTGCCCCTGTGCGGCCAGTTCAGAGATCAGACCGGGCATTGCATCATTATACGCATCGACACGGTCTGCACGCGCTTGCGACTGTTGGCCGACGCGAACGGGAGGCAAGGAACCGACGAAGACGGTCAATGCGGGATCGCTGGAGGTCAGGCTGAGCAAAAGACTGCGCAAATCCTGCAGCATCGTTGGCACGCTGTCGGTCGAGCTGTCATTTGTTCCGGCAATCAGCAGCACGGCATCGGGTTTCGTAGCGGCCACAACATCGTTGTCGATGCCGTTCAGTTGATTGAGCGTCCAGTTGCGGTGACCCTCGTGATCCCGATCGCCCATGCTGGCGGGTCCGTTGGACGAGGAACCGACGAAGTCGATCTTCACATTGAGTGCCGCCAACTGTTCCAGCATAAACTTCCGATACCCGCCGCTTTCGGTATCGGAAGAGCTCGCGATCACTCCATAGGTAATGGAATCGCCCAGCGGCAGTATCGACAGCAACTTGTAAGCATGGCCGGAAGCCAAATCGGCGGTGACTCCACGGGGCGAAGCGCCGTAATTGACTGCGTCCGAACCGGCACCGCCGATGAAAGCGTCCGGACGGCTGCTGTCATAAAACACCGTCATGGTATTTTCTCCCACTGGCAAAGCTGCTCACGGGCATGACCGCCTGGGCCGATCGTGCAATTCAACGATCTGCCGGCGTCCTCGTCCCGGATATTGCTGTTTGCGCGGCGTTCGAGCTGCCGATCACGCGTGCTGTGGCGCCACAATCCGAAGGGAACACGAACTTTTCTCCGTCCGACGAACTGGTGCAGGAAAAAGGCTGAATCGAAGCCAGCGCCGATCACGACGATACCATGGTGCTCGTCGGCGACCTGTTTGGCCCGGGTGTCGAGTACCATTTTCCATGGCCTCTTCAGCCACTGACCTGCACCTGACGCCGATGCGATCGGTTTTCTGCAGGTCAGCGAGACAAATTCAATGTTGCAGCGCACTCTTAGGCACTGCAACATAATATTTGCCACTACTTTGGGTAGATTGGCAACATTTTTTTGAGCCTGCAATACCCTGGCTCGACACCGGGCACGGTGACGCGGGCGGCGATCGCTGTTGCTGTTGTTGTACCAAATTGCGACAGGTCGGCAATTTAACGCGGGCATTTAGCGGTAATTGGCACAAATTGCGCGCGCGCATTGAGCCAGGGGCATCTTGAACTTTCGTCGTTGCCTGTGCGTTTAGGTTGTAGTACGCATCCTGTTGCAGTGCAGCAATATCCGGCGGCAACGTGCGGCGTGAGGGCTCATCCCGTCCCCCGGAAGGTGAGCACCGAAAACCGAACAGGTGAGGCGAAAAGTCCGGAAGACGGGAGAAGCATGGGATGAGCATCGGAGCGGGCAGCGCCCGGCGTTGGCCGTCAGTCGGCATCGAGCGTTCACCCGTTGAGCGTTATGTCCTTGCAGCCCTTCTTTTTTTCCCGTTCCTGTGCGGGGTCGTTCCGATCCTGTTGTACGAGAAGGCGGCGTCCCGCGTGGCGTGGCACGATCCTGCCCTCGCCACGGTCAGCGCCATCGGGTTGGCTCTGCTTTGCTGCCTTTTTGCATTCGTGCGCTATCCCGCCGAGGCGCGGGCTGCGCGCATCATCGTGGTCGGCCTGGCGATAACGATGGGCCTCTTCAGCTTCGGGCTTGGAGACGAACTCGGCATTGCCGACGCAGTTCGCGCCGACGCGTTGGGCAATGTACTCGTCTATTCTCGCCTGATCGCGCTTGTGGCGGCGCTTTTTTCGATCCTGCGGCCATCCTTCGCCATTTTCCCGATGGTCTATTTCGCCTTCCACAAGAACGTCACGCGGGCAGTTTCCGATGCTGCGGAACTGGGCCGCAACGACTATGCGCCGTTGATTGAGGTCGGTCTCTTCCTGGCCTGTGGCCTGTTGGCCCTTGGCCTGCTGCAGAGTTTGAGCCGGCTGAAGCTCTTCACCAGGAACCTGCCCAGCGTTGGCGAACTCGGAACCAGGGAGTTCGCGGCCCAGGCTGCCGGCATACTGCTGCTGGCTGGGATCGGCGCCCATTTTGGCAACTACTTCATGTCCGGGATGGCCAAGGTCACGCTTGACGGAGGGCCGTTGAGCTGGATCCTCGAGAACCCGACCAGTTCCATCATGCTGGCCGGGTACGGGTTGGGCGCGGCCCCGCTGGGCTTTTCCGAATCGCTGCTCGCTCATGCTTATGAAGCGGTCAGGGCGGTCCAGGTTCCGATGAATGTCGTTATCCTTGCTGCGCAGCTTCTATGCTTTCTCGCTTTTTTGCGCAGGCGGTGGCTCATCGGGCTGACCGCGTTCTTCGATATCATGCATATCGGGATCTTCCTTCTGAGCGGCGCCCTTTTTCTGCACTGGATCATCTTGAACAGTCTGCTCGTCGCGGCTCTGACGAGAATGAAGGAAAGTTCGTTTTCCACGACTGCCATCGTAACCGGGATTGTTGTCACCATATTCGGCGACGCGGTCTTTTATAACGCGCGGCTCGGCTGGTACGATTCAAGGCAAATCCGGCAAGCACATTTCGAGGCGCTGACGAAAGAAGGTGACTGGGTGCGGGTCGCACCGAGCTTTTTCCGCGACGCCTCCTATCTGCTCTATGCCCGTCACTTCGGCTATCAGGAATATCGTCGTGAATCCGGCCACGTTCCGACCTCAGCCTGGGGCCAGATCGGGATCAGGAAGGTGCAGCCAAAGTCGTCGGAAATTGCCTCGTCCAACTACGAGATCATGAAGCTTACGAACGAGTGCGCCTATCCAGTCGAACAGCCGATCACGCCGCCTGACTACGATGCGGCCCGCCCGGCGCCGTTTATTCTTGGCCAGCACAATCGCGCCGTGAGCCTGGCGAGCTCGGCTGTTGCGGTCGGTTATAACTTCTATCCACACCATCATTATTCCATGCCGTTCCTGCACCGCGCTTTTGAGGCGCTGGAGCCTCGCGACATCGTGGCGTATCGATACCTGGTCGATACCGTCTGCCTCGATGTCGCGGATGGCAAGGTCGTGCGGCGGGTCATGACCCAGACATTGGGCCCCAGGATCGATGTCCGCCAGTGAATCCGGCGAGGGCGCAGCGGACGTTTCTTTGACTGAGCCTGAAAGGAGGCTGTGATGGTTGCCGTCGACCGATCTCCTCCTGCCAATCTCGAGGGTTTGCGATTAGCCACAAGCCACCACACCTTCGTCATCCCAGGGCGAAGCAAGGAGCGAAGCGACGCGGCGCAGACCCTGGGATCCATGCCGTTACATCAGCCGAAGAATGCAGCGGCTCAGAATGGCGCTTGTATCCGCAACGGAGGCAGCTACCCTTCCGCCATGACCGGCTATGCCTATATGACCGCAAGCCAGAAGCGCGGCACGATCTATATCGGCGTCACCAATGATCTCGGCCGCCGCATGCCGGAGCACAAATCTGGCGAAGGCTCGCGCTTCACCAGCCGCTACGGCGTGCAGCGCCTGGTCTGGTACGAAGAACATTTCGACATTCGTGATGCTATCCAGCGCGAGAAGTCGCTGAAGCGCTGGCCGCGCCAGTGGAAGATCGACCTGATCGAGAAGGCCAATCCAGAGTGGTTCGAGCTTTTTCGCGGAACGGGGTGGTAGCGTTCGGTTCTGAACCGTAGCATTCTTCGGCTGGCGTAACGGCATGGATCCTAGGATCTGCGCCGCGTCGCTTCGCTCCTTGCTTCGCCCTAAGATGACGAAGTGGAGGGGTGGTTCGGCTAATCTTAGAGGTTTGCGATTGCCACTGACGCGAATTATCGACGGTCGCTGCCGATCGGCCCAAACTGTCAAAATTACTGTCCAGAGGAACTAGTTTCCACGCTCGCAAATCCTTGCTCCTGACGCTGGTCCAAAATTGCCACGGAAGTCGAATTTCATTCCCCAGGCAGCCCGTCATAATGAGCCCGGCGGCGGCATTACCAGCATGTCTCGAGGAGGAGATAAAAATGCGCTCAACAGGCCTTTGGTTTTCACGGATAAGGTTTCATCGGGCCTTTCTACCGCCGCAGGGAGGAAACGGCGTCGACGTCAGATCATCCTGATATGTGCAGCTGCGGCGGCCGGTTCCGCGACTGCAGGTTTTTCGGCACAAGGCGCCGAAAAGGCAGCCTGGATCACCACTTGGGCTGCCACACCTGCTCCGCGCTGGTCGGATGATCTTCCTGCGCCTTTCGGAGTGCCGGAGGTATTGGAGAACCAGACCGTCCGCCAGGTCGCCCGCATCAGCGTTGGCGGCAATAGCGTGCGGATCGTGCTGTCGAATGCTTTCGGCGAAAAGCCGCTGACCATCGGTGCCGGCAGCGTCGCAATAGCAGGCAAGGGCGGCAAGGTCGATCAGGCGACCTTGAAGCCTCTGACCTGGGGCGGCAATAGTTCTGTGGTCGTTCCGCCGGGAGCTCCGATCCTCAGCGACACCGTCGCCCTCCCGGCAGCAGCGCTTTCCGAAATCTCGGTCAGCATCTTCCTGCCGAAGAAGACGGCGCTTTCGTCGGTGCATTGGGACGGTGTGCAAACCGCCTACATCTCCGGCCCGGGCAATTTCGCAAACGACGCAGCATTCAAGGCTGACAGCACGCTCAAATCACGCCTGTTTCTGAGCGACATTTGGGTTGATGCCGCGCCGGAATCCCAGGCGGTCGTGTTTTTCGGGGATTCCATCACCGATGGGAATTGCTCGACCCCCGACGCCAACAATCGCTGGCCAGACCATGTCGCCAAGCGGTTGCAGGAGGGCAACCGCAAGGTCGCGGTGGTCAACGAAGCCTTTTCGGGCAATCGCGTGTTGACCGACGGTATGGGTGTCAATGCTCTGGCCCGTTTCGATTCCGACATACTGAGCCATCCCAAAGTCGCGACCGTTGTCCTGATGATGGGCATCAACGACATCGGCTGGCCCGGCGAGAATGCAGTCACGCCGGACGACAAGGAACCGACGGCGCAAGACATCATCACCGGATACAAACAGCTCATCGATCGCGCGCATGCCCATGGTGTACGCATTGTAGGCGCGACGTTGACCCCTTTCGCCGACACCTTCAAAGGGCTTCCCACCGAGGGCTACTACACGTCAGAGAAGGAAAAGATACGCGTCGCGGTGAACGAATGGATCCGCACCGGCGGCGGCTTCGATGGCGTGATCGACTTCGACAAGGTGATGGAAGACCCGGCCAAGCCGGGGTATCTGCGCGACGACTACGACTGCGGCGATAACCTCCATCCCAACGACGCGGGATACAAGGCAATGGCCGACGCGGTCGATCTCGACGTCCTGTTGGGTCCAGCCCCATTCGGTCCAGCTAAGTAGCCGGCTGTCGCAGCTGACCTTGCCGCGCGGCTCAGGCATTGCGGCAAGGTCGGTTCGCGCATGGCTCAAGTGAGCCCGAGCCGGACAAGATGGCGTACGACCGGTGGGAACATCTCCTGACCGATATAAGCCCCGGTGTTCGTATTTTCGAAGAGTGGGCCGGCGACGGCCGCATCCTCGATCACCGGAATACCTGCCTGGCGTGCTTGAGCCGTCATCTCGTCAGCCGCTCGGCCCTGGCCCTTGCCGACGACCGTTGGCACCGGCGTTTCACCCCTGACGTAACGCAATGCCACTGCGCGGTCGCCAGCCACGAAGACGATGACCGCGTTTTTCACGCCCAGCTTCGCCGGTTGCATCACGGCCTCACGCCGCTGTCGCTGCTGTTCATGCCGAATCAACGGATCGCCTTCGAGGTCCTTGTGTTCGCGCTTGTATTCAGTTGTCGTCATGCGCATGTCGCGCAGGAACAGCCAGCGCTGAATAGGAACATCGATCACGCCGATGACGACAAAGGCCAGGGCGGCGGCAATTCCAAGCGGTGTCAGCACCGCTTTGATAATTGGCTCCAGGCATGACGGAGCGCATCCCGGTGCATCGAAGAGCGGCTGCAGCCATGCGATCAGAAGGAATGCGAACAGGCCGCCCAGCAACATCACCTTGGCCAGGCCTTTGGTGAACTCGACGACGTTGCGCAGCGACAGGATCTTCTGAAGACCCTTCGCCGGGTTTATGTGATCGAATTGCGGCTTGAGCGGCTCAAACGAGAAGACCGGCCCGAACGTTCCCAGCATGCCGAAGACCACGGCGAGAACGACAACGATTCCGACCAGCGGCAAGGTGGCAAGCATCAGCAATGACAACGAATGGCGGATAGCCTGCAGGCTGACTTCAACGAACGAATCGCCAGGGGTGGTCACGGTCTGCACGAGTTCCGAAAGGTGCCCGAACAGCATCGGCCAGGCGAAATAAAGATAGCCAAGCGCTGCGAAAAGCGTGAAGCCGGAGGCCAGGTCGCGGCTTTGCGAAACCTGGCCTTTGCGGCGAGCGTCGCGAAGCTTCTTGTCGGACGCCGGTAGTTTCTTTTCCTCAGCTTCTTCGGCCATGTTGCAATCTTATTGCACTGTTGTGGTTCCAGTCGGCCAAGGCCGTGTGTAAGGTGCGGCGGGCTTGAATACGGAGAGGTGGATATGCGGCTGCACGTCGTGTTCTTGCCCGTCGTCGCCATATTGGCGGTGACCGGTTGTCAGACGACCAAGACCGGCACCGAGCAGGCAAAGGCACCGGGCCCGTCGTCGCAATCGGAGCGTCTGATCAAGCTTGCGGACGATATCCATGCGCAGGGAGACAGTGGCACCGCAATCGCGCTCTACCAGCGCGCCGCAGCGATGCCGGATGCCAAGCCGAGCGCGTTCGTCAAGGCGGGCGAGGCCTATATGCGAGCCGGCTATCCCGCTGAGGCGGCCAAAGCCTATCAGGCCGCGCTGGCAAAGGCGCCCAATGACGGAGGGGCAATGCTCGGGCTTGGCTCGGCGATGATGGAAACGGGCGATATCGATGCCGGCATGCGCGCGCTCGCCCAGGCCGCGCCGCTGGTCAATACCAGCAGCGCCTACAACAGGTTGGGCGTGGCGCAGACATTCGCCGGTCAGACCGGGCAGGCGCAGGCCACTTTTGCTCAGGCGTTGAAACTCGCGCCGGGGGATCTCGACCTCGAGAGCAACATGGCGTTGGCCGCGGCGCTCGAAGGCAATTCCGCCACAGCACTCCCGCTGGTCCAGAAGATCTCCGCCGCACCCAATGCTCAGTTGCATCACAAGCGCAACGTCGTGGTGGTCTACGGACTTCTTGGCCAGGCCGATCAGGTCAGGGCCTCGCCGCCGATCGGCCTGGCGACCAAGGAGGTGAATACCTTGCTTGCGCGTGCCAGAACCATCCGGTCGAAGGGCAGCACACAGGCAAGGGCGAAAGCGCTCGGCTCTATCCTCGGCTAGAGCAATTCCAGGAAAAGTGTGAAACGATTTTCCCGGGAAAAGCGCATAGCGCTTTCCCTGCGGAATTGCGCAAAAACAAGGAGATAGAGCGGTTCGGCGTTTCCGTGAAACGATGAACCGCTCTAGTGCCTCTGCACAGCGATTTTGACAGGTTGGGCCGATCGGCAGCGACCGTCGACAATTCCTCTCAGTCAATTTCAGTGGCAAATCGCAAATCTCTAGGATTGGCTGAAACATCCCTCCCTTCGTCATCCCAGGGCGAAGCAAGGAGCGAAGCGACGCGGCGCAGACCCTGGGATCCATGCCGTTACCCAAGCCGAAGAATGCAGCGGCCCAGAACCGAACGCCTACCACCCCGTTCCGCGAAAAAGCTCGAACCATTCTGGATTGGTCTTTTCGATCAATTCGATCTTCCACTGGCGCGGCCAGCGCTTCAGCGACTTCTCGCGCTGGATGGCGTCGCGAATGTCGAAATGCTCCTCGTACCAGACCAGGCGCTGCACACCGTAGCGGCTGGTGAAGCGCGAGCCTTCGCCGGATTTGTGCTCCGGTATGCGACGGCCAAGATCGTTGGTGACGCCGGTGTAGATCGTGCCGCGCTTCTGGCTTGCGGTCATATAGGCATAGCCGGTCATGGTTGAAGGGTAACTTGCGCCGCTGCGGATACAAGCGCCGTTCTGAGCCGCTGCATTCTTCGGCTGATGTAACGGCATGGATCCCAGGGTCTGCGCCGCGTCGCTTCGCTCCTTGCTTCGCCCTGGGATGACGAAGACGTGGTGGCTTATGGCTAATCGCAAACCCTCGAGATTGGCAGGAGGAGATCGGTCGACGGCAACCATCACAGCCTCCTTCAGGCTCAGTCAAAGAACCAAACCCTCTGTGACGCGCAACCAAGCGGATAGCTGGTGCATGTCGCGACGCGAGGCGCTTTAGTGCACCGCGGGCAAGGCCGCATCGGCTCACTCGACCGGCAGCGTTGTTTGCGGCGTCGGCGGCCCGCTATTGGCCCCGCCCATGGGAGCCTCTTCGCCATTGAGGTAGCGCCGGGCGGCATTTGCCGTCGGCGCGGCCGCCGCCGCCCCCATGCGCCGACCCTCGACGAGGTCGCGCTGGCTTTCGGCCATGCGTTGAAGATTGTAGGCGTTGGCGCAGCCGGGCGGCAGGTGGGAGCCGACGCCGCGGACGATCGTCAGATCGGTCGCAGCGGCAGAACGGTCGTCATCGGCCGGTTCGTTCAGACATGCACTGGGAGCGAGCACGGAACCGCCGACGCCCTTCTCGGAACCGCCGGTGTCGGTCGACACATAGCTGTAGCCGGGAGAATAGTCCTGCGGCTGTTGCCGGCTGTTCGCGCAGCCGACCAGAAGCAGCACTGGAACAACAGAGCACAAGGCGATTCGAAAAGTCATGTCCGGTTCCCCGCTACTTGATGATCAGGCCCATCGCCGATGCGTCATTGGCGCGCTTCCTGTGGCGCTTGGCCGCCGGACGGTCGAGCGGCGTGGCGAGGCTGTCGCGCACCGGTTCGACCAGATAAGGCGTGATCAGGATCACCAGTTCCGTCTCTTCGCGCTGGAAGCGCTGTGACTGAAAAAGCGGGCCAAGCACCGGCACATCGCCGAGAACCGGAAACTTTTCCAGATTGCGCGAGGTCCGCTGCTGGAAAAGACCGGCGATCGCAAAGGTCTGGCCGCTCGCCACTTCGACCGTGGTGTCAGCCCTGCGCACGACGAAACTCGGCATGGCAAAGCCATTGGCGCTGACCGAGCCTGCTTCCGACAAGGAACTGACTTCCGGCTGGACATGGAGCGCAATGCGATCGCGGCCGATCAGCGTGGGGGTGAATCCGAGGGAAACGCCGAACGACTTGTATTGAACGGTAACGACGTCCGTTCCCTGCGGAATCGGAACCGGGATTTCGCCGCCGGCAAGAAAGCTCGCGGTCTGACCGGTCATCGCTGTCAGGTTGGGTTCGGCCAGAATTTTGACGACGCCGTTGCGTTGCAGCGCTTCGATGAGGATGTCGAAGTTGATGCCATGCGTCTGGTCCATGCTCAAACCAAGATTGCCGGTGCCGGAGGGCACGCCATTGTCCTGGAACATGTTGAATTCAAAACCGCCGCTCCTGTACCCGACAGACCAGTCGACGCCGTACGACTGCAGCTCAGTGCGCGAGACTTCGGCGAAACGGACCCGGATGTTGACCTGCTGCGACCCCTGCACGGTCATGTTGTTCAGCGGCGGCTGTTCCGGCGGCGAGAACGTGCGGGCGATATTGTCGACATCCGTTGCCTCCTCGACGCCGCGTGCCTCGCCGGTCGCAACAATGCGGGTCCCGAAAATCGAGAGATTTGTCGCCGAGTTCGGCTGCATCGCGGCTTTCGCTTCGTTCGCAGGCGCGAGATCGGGGGTGACGCGGAACTGGGCCGTTGCCTCGACCCGCTCGTCGGCTGTGATTGCAATGAGGTTGGTCAGGCCGGGTTTTAGGCCGAAGACATAGACCATCCCCGGCGACACGACCTGAAGGTCGGCGATCGTGGTGTCGGCGATCAGGACCGATTCAACGGGTTCATTGAAGCGCAGCAGGCGTCCTTGCCCGACTGGCAGGTTGACCGTTGGCCGGCTCGGCAATGGCGACACATCCTGTGCCGTCGCGTCGGCATATGTGGACAAAAACGCCAGCAAGACGCCAACCGTCGCGATAGCGAGCCAGCGCATCCGCCCGGCGAAACTGGCGGATCGAACGCCTGCTGCGGTATCGTGGATTGTCATGCCGTTCCCCTGTTGAGCATGTAGTTCCCCCAATTGTCCCAATCCGCCCGGCTGGCATCATGAGGCTGCCTCTTGTCCGGCCTTCGCCTCAGCCGATGGCAGCGACCGAGAGACGTTGCGTGCCATGCCCGAGCGGCCGGATATCGTGGCCAATGGCTGGACGTTGAATTCCTGTGCGAGTTCCCCGAAGGACAGGACCGGAAGTTCGATGGCATTGTGCGTGAGCAGGCTCCGCATATGACGGCGTACATCCATCGCCGCGAGGACGACCGGTGAGACATCGGTGGCGTTCTGCGACAAGGCTCGTTCGATTTCGGCGATCAATGCCTGTGCATCGTCATCCGAAAGGTTCAGGAACGTGCCCGTCGATGTGCTTTGCACCGCGTTTCGCAGGATATCCTCGGCCGAGCGCTGCAGAACATAGGCTGCGATGATGTTATTGCGGCCAGCGAAGCGGAAGCTGATCTGGCGTTTCAAGGACGTGCGGATATATTCCGTAAGCAGAACGACGTCCTGTTCGCGTTGACCCCATTCGATCAGCGCTTCGAGGATCAGGCGCAGGTTGCGGATCGGCACGTTTTCGCCGACAAGTCGCCGAAGCACCTCGGCGATTTTCTGCAGCGGCACGATCTCCTGCGCCTGTCTGACCAGATCCGCATAGTCCGGCTCCATGTCCGACAGCAGCCTGCGCGTTTCCTGGATCCCGACGAAATGGCCGGCATAGAGCCGAAGTGCATTTCCGGTCCATTTGGCCGCTGTTTGCGCCGGCGTGGAGAAGACGAAGCCGGCTTCCTTCAACGCCGAAAGGTGGCGATCGTCGACCCACATGAATTTGCGGTGATCGGCAATCGGAGAACCCTTTTCGTAAGTCACATCGAGCAGATCGAGATGCGTTGGGTCCGCTTCGACAAGAACGCGGTCGGCGGGGATTTCGGCATCCAGGATGGGTGCGCCCTCCAGATCGATGCGCATGCTTCTCGCTGAAAGCTTCTCGTCGACCTGCAGGCCGATAGCCGGAACGTCGACACCGAGATCGCCGAAAAGCTCGCGGCGCACGCCATCAGCGAGCGTGGCGAATTCGGGTTCCGGGACCGAGCGTCCGAGTTCGGTTCCGAAGCGCACGACGATGCGGGATGAAGAAGGCAGTGCTGCCACGGGCGTTGATGAAATCGACGCCGGTTTTCCAGCTTGTTCGGCCACCGCGGTCTGGCCGATATCTCTAAATTCGGCTTCCCGCGCGGTGCGGCGGTTGATGGCATAGGCGCCGGCGCCGAAGCAGGCACCAAGGATCAGGAACACAAGGGGCGGAAAGCCCGGCACTACGGCAAGGCCGACCATGATCACCGCGGCGAGTGCCAGCGCACGGGGGTCGCGCAGCAGCTGGCTGGTAATTTGCTTGCCAAGGTCGCTGGTGCCGTCCGAGCTGCCGACGCGCGTCACCATCGTGCCGGCGGCCACAGCGACAAGCAGTGCCGGTATCTGCGCGATCAGCCCGTCACCCACCGTGAGCAGTGAGTAGGTCACGGCGGCGTCGCCCAGCGACATATCGTGCTGCAGCGTTCCGATCGCGAAACCTCCGATCAGGTTGACCAGAATGATGACAATGCCGGCGATGACGTCGCCTTTGACGAATTTCATGGCGCCATCCATCGCGCCGAACAGCTGGCTCTCACGCTCAAGCTGCTGGCGCAGCCGGCGTGCCTCCGCCTGATCGATGTCTCCGTTGCGCAACTCCGCATCGATGCTCATCTGCTTGCCGGGCAGGGCATCGAGCGTGAAGCGCGCGGCAACTTCGGCAACGCGTTCCGCACCCCGCGCAACCACGATGAACTGCGCAACGGTGATGATCAGGAAGATCACCAGGCCCACGGCAATACTGCCGCCGACGACGAAGCTGCCGAAGGCGGAAACGATCTCGCCTGCGTCGGCCTGGAGCAGGATCAGTCGCGTGGTCGTGATCGTGATCGCCAGCCGGAACAAGGTGGCGATGAGGATGACCGATGGCAGCGACGAGAACTGGAGCGGATGAGAAACGTAAAACGAAGCCAGCAGGATAAGCACGCTGACGGCGATATTGGCGGTGATGAGAATGTCGACGAGGAAGGTCGGCAATGGAATGAGCATCATCACCACTGCAACGAGCATCAGGATGGCAATGACCAGATCGCTGCGGCGTGACAGCTTGGCAAGGAAGTGCAGAAGGCGCTCCGATACCGTCATTCGGCGGCTCGATGCGACAGGAAGCTCCGCAAGGCATTGTGCGCCTCGGCCTTGCGGCCGGCCACAAGCAACGCGCGGCTCTTCAGCAAGGCCAGCGTCGGGTGGTCCATTCCCTCCAGCGTCTCCAGCCTGGCAATGGTGGCAAGCGCCTTGTCCGCTTCGCCATCGAGTATGAGCAGATGCGCCAGCGTGCGCAGAACGCCGGCATTTCCCGGCGACAGCTGCGCCGCGATAAGCAGATATGCCGCGCCCCGCTTTGCCTGCCCGTGACACCCGTAGAGATAGCCCAGGACATGCAGCAGATGCACTGTGTCATGCGGATCAGTCAGGTTTCGATTCCTTCCTGTATCCGGCCAAGCAGATCGCGATGACGCTCGATTTCATCCTCCATCAGCGTTCTGGCAAGCGTCTTGAGTGGCTCGCCTCCCTCAAGGCCGGCAACCAGATGCGTTACAAAATGCTGGAGAATGGGTACCGAGCGACGCAGGATTGCAGGCTCGGGAATATTCGGCATGACGAAGTTGATGAGCGCCTCGTCGAGCGATTCGCCCGCCGTACCCCGAGAGGACTGGAATTCCGCGCTTCCTGGCTTTTCCGTGCCAGCGGCCGATGTCGTCCCCGGGGCCCGGCTTGCGGCCTTGTCGACGCCATTCATCCGCCGACGGTTGATTGCCTGACCGCGCACGCCTTCCGCCTGCCGCACCTCGCGGCCGGTTGTGTCCATCCTTGCCGTATCGAATCGCGGCCCTTCAAGTCGGCGGTTCACGGATATTTCAGCGCGACCGTGGCGCCGCCCTTGGTCAGGAGAAGTTCCGTCTCGCCAATGCGCTTGACGGTCCAGCCGTCATTGGTGAATGCGCCTTCATGATAGCGTGCGCCGTCGGTGGCGATGACATAGGGCCGCTCGCCATACCAGATCGCCTGCAGCCTCAGGCGCGGCGCCTGCTCGGCGTTGCCGACCATGACATTGGAGGCGAGGGTGATGTACGCGCCGAACGCCTGGTCGAACCAGGATTGCGTTTCGGTCCAGGCAGCATTCTTGTCATTGGCGATCATGCCCGAAACCACGAGCCGTCCAGGTGACTGCTGAACGGCCAATGTGCTGATGCCGGATTGCTCGAGGCGCAGCTTGAGCTGGCGTTCCGCCTCAGTGGCACTGGGTGCTTGTATCGGCGATGAATCGTCCACAACACTCTGCCCGGCCTCGCCGGCGAAGGCCACTGTGATCGGCTTATCGACTTGAGCGGATAGCTTTTTGCCACTGTCGGGTTCGGCGAAGGAGAACCCGTTGGCGGCGACGGAAACAGCGAAAACGGCAAAGAGAACGCTGCCCGCAACCAGCAGGGGGCGATTGGAAACAGACCAGCGATTCGGCGGGCGTTCCGGGTTGACCAGCCGGATATGGGCATCGCCGATGCTTATCGACAGCGGCAGCTTGCAGCGGCGGCCCTGGCCTTCACGGATGGTCTCGCCGGTGGCGAGCGTGACATCGCCGCCGACGGCCTCGATTTCAATCTGACTGCCCTTGCGCCGCAGCCTTGCGTGGACCGGCGCGATGCCGGCGTCCCTGAGGACTATTTCGGACTCCGTGCTTGAGCCGACCGTATACAGAGGCTCGACCAGGCTGAGTTGGGCGCCCGCGTGAAATCCCTGCGTTACGCTGAGCGCAACGGAATGACGCGATGCCGGGGTGCGGCCCTTAGCCCAATCTTTGCCGTTAGCCCAATCTTCGCCGTTAGAATGAGCGGTCATGCCACTTCATCTCCCGCTGATGACAATTCAGACGCAGCCTGACAACGGCATCGAAACGTTCGTGCCGTGGACGTGCGCCGCCGGATGCTTGCGGCGGCGCATGGTTCGAGAATCACGCCTTAGGCCTTTTCGGCCGACTGGCCGAGCGTCTTGGCGGTGCTCATCAGCATGTCATGTTGGGACTTCGCGATCTCTTTTGTGATCTCGAGGCCAAACATGCGCTCCTGATGCTTGATCATCTTGTCCAGGTTCTGTTCCGGTGACCCGGCAGAGCCGGGCGTAATGGGAGGGGTAGCAGCCATCAATTGTCTCCTTGAGGGATCATTCAAGTTTCAAACTCCGGAATCACGTCGACGCCGGCAGGTTGCGAAACCAGCTTAAGGCAGCATGATCGAAATTGAAAGTCCACTTGGAATATGTGAACCAGTTCGGTTCCAACTGTTGCATTGCCACCATAGGAGGAGTAACCTGCGATCGGGGGAAATGGGGTATGGCAGAATGGAACAAGGTCCTTTGGCGGAGCTGTTGGTCGAACGCTTCGAGAATATGCCGCCGCAACTGAGGGTCGCGGCGCGTTTCGTGCTGGATCATCCTAAGGATGTCGCACTGATGTCGATGCGCGAGCAGGCGCACCAGGCCGGCGTTTCGCACAGCACGATGATGCGGTTGGCGCGATGGCTTGGCCTTGAAGGCTACGAGGATATGCGCAGCCTTTATGCGCGCGCGCTGCGTGAGACAGGCGCCGGTGAGCCGGCGCGACGCGGTGCCGACCAGGGTGGCGTTCCCGGATATTCGACTGCAGGGGTCGTCGCCGACACGCTCGCGGCGCAGGTTTCAAGTCTGGGTGAGTATGGCAATGCCTCGCAATTCATTGCCGCAGCCGACCTCGTTGCACGGTCACGCAATCTGTTTGGTCTCGGCTCGCGCTCCTTCTATCCGGTCGCCAATCACTTCGTTCACATCATGTCGTTTCTGGCCGGCGGCGACCGCAAGGTGACGCTTGTCGGCGAGATCGGCGGACATGGTCTGGATGCCCTGCAGGACGCCGGACGCGGCGATGTGCTGCTTGCTGTCGGCATGTCGCCTTATGAACGCACGACGATCGAGGTTGCGCGCCAGTCGGCCAGGCAGGGAGTCGGCGTGCTGGCAATCACCGATAGCAGCGTGTCGCCGCTGGCCCGCATCGCGCGCGAGACCATCATTGTTACGGCAAATTCGCAGTCGTTCTTTCGCAGCATGGCGCCGGCGTTCGCCGCCGTCGAGATTCTGGCGGCGCTGACGGCTGTGCAGTCCGAAGTGGATGCTGCAGAACGAGTAAGACAGTCGGAAGAGCAACTCGCTGCTTTCGGCATCTATTGGAAGCCGCCCCGGTAAGCTTCCGGGGCTTCACTGTCGGGCGCGGGGGCGTTGACGGCAGGCAGGCTGCCTGAACCAGGACTGGACCGGCTCCGGAGGTTGTTTGATGATCCGCCCGATTAACACCGTCAAGCCGCCGCCGCCGCCCAGGGTCGATCCAAAGGCCCAAGCCGAGCAGACTACGCGGCTGCAGGCGGAAGCCACGAAATTGCAAAATGAAATCCGGCTCGCCAACAGGATGGGCGAGGTCGACGCGGCCGCGGGCGCCCGCCAGCGGCTGACGCAGGTCAATGCGGAGCTGACGACGGCGCAGCCTACTGCCCCGGCGTCACAACCGACTCCGCCGGCGCAGCCAGGACCGGAGCTGCCTGCCGCGGTCACCGTGGCCACCGGCAATGGCGGCATCACAGCCGCGCCGGCGCTTTTCAGCGTGCAGGATCTCGGCGGCAACGTCGCTCCGCCGGAAGTCAAGGCGCTGGAAGTCAACGCGCCGGACGTCAAGGCGTCAGAAGTCAAGGCGAACGATATCCTCAAGGCGATCGATGGTGGCAAAAGCATCGACAACATCGCCGCCGAGCAGGGCCTGGCTCCCGAGGATGTGGTGGCGGCTCTGAATGCCGGCGGCATGACGGCGGTAGCGACCGAGCATGCCAACGGCGACACCCGCACGGTGGTGATCACTGCCGGAGACCGCACGATCACCGAAAACCAGGATTATCAGCACGGCGGCTACTACACCCAGGAGATCGGTCCCGACATGCAGGCGACGTCATCGCCGATCCGTGACGACCTCGGCCGCAAGGAAACCACCAGTGTCGACGCGCAGACCGGCGCGATCACCACCACGCTGGTGGACGATCTCGGCGACGGCGCGGTCACCGAGCGCACGACCAATCCCCAGACCCGTGAAACCACAACCACCGAAACCAGTGGTGACGGCGCCGTCACCGTCACCAGCAACCTGCCGAATGGGTCGACCGTGCAGACGGTGACCCCCGCCGGCGGCCCCGCATTGCCGGTAACCACGGTTACGGCTCCGGGCGGCGAGGTCACCACCCTGGCGCAAACGCAGACGGCGGACGGCTCGGGCGTGGCGGCGATCGAGGAACAGCTTGCCGCCGGCAAAAGCATTGACGAGATCGCCGAGGCGAGCAATCTCACACCGGAGCAGGTGATCGCCGAAATGAACGCCGCCGGCCTCGAGGTGACGCAGGGCGGTGACCCTGGCGAAACCCTGCAGATCGTCGTCACGGATCCGAATACCGGCAGGACCGCGACCTACAACAACGACTATCAGCATGGTTCGCGCTCGTCGACGATCACCGAGGGAAGCACCGAGACGACCAGCACGGTCGACGGCAACGGCGTGACCACGCAGACCGAGCGCAACACCGAGACCGGCGAGCAGACGACGACCATCATCGACCCCGTCAACAACACCGAGACGACGATTGTCGTCGACAAGGATGGCCGACGCACCGAGACCATCGTCGAGAAGCTGAACGACGGCGAGCCGATCGACTACGAGGTCAAGCCGGGCGACAATCTGAGCGACATCGCCGAGGCCAACGGCGTGACGCTGGACGATCTCGCCGCAAGCAATCCGGAACTGTTCACCACGCCGCGCGACCCCGACCTTATTCATCCAGGCGAGACGGTGGTGATCGACGGCGCCACCAGGACGACCGTCGAGGTGACGTTCAACGGCTACACGGTGACCGAGAATCCGGACGGCACCGTCACGGTCGCCAATCAAGAGCATGGCTACGAGATAGAGGTTGAAGCCGGCAGCCTGGAAGCGGATCTGGCCGAGCTCTTGACGGATGTCAATCCAAACAGCAGCGACCCCCAGGTGGCCCGCGAGGCCGAGACCGTCCTCAACACCCTTGACGGCATCTTCGCCAGCGAGGCCATCCAGCAGGAAGGAGCAGGCCTGGATCTCGAGGCCGTCGAAGGACTGGGAGAAGTGTCGGCCGCAGCCCGCCAGGTGGTCGAGGAACACGGCCCAGGGATCCCGGCCGAACCGGTGATGGATCAGGACGGCGAGGTGCTCGACCTTTATGGCGAGCGTCCCGAAGAGGCTGGTGCCGACTGGGTGCCTATGGACTGGCAGGGCGCGGTGCGCTGGGTCCATCCGGATGTGGCGCAAGCCCTGATGGCGGATTCGGAGACGCTGGCGACGATCAGCGAACTTTCCGCGGTCATCGATGCATCCAATGCGCAGAGCGACGTTTATGCGCTAGACTCGGACCGTGCCGGCGCTCAGGATGCAGCCGAGGATGCGTTGAACGGGGTCCTGAACCCGCACGGCTACGCTATCGATTTCGAGAAACCCAAAGCCACGATCGAGGAAGCCCGGGAGGCGCTGACCGCGGCCCAGACCGTGCTCGACGATGCCACCGAAGTGAGGAGCACCTTCGAGGAAGCGAGTTCGGCGCTCGACGCGGCCATAGAAGCAAATCGCGAACTCGATCCTCTGGTGGCCGCTCCGGATCCCAACGCGCCCGAGGCCACGGCGGAGGATTCAAACATCCACACCGACGTCTACCAGCAGGAGGAATATGCCGGCTCCCGCGCCGAACACGCCGAGGTCGAGGCCTTGTTCGGCGAGTACAACCGCCTGATCGCGGAAGGTGACCTGGGTTCGATCGATCTTGCAATCACCCGTAACGAACAGGCCGGTGTCGATACCCAATCGCCCGATCATCAGAATCTGCTGGGGCTGCGCGACTTGGCGCAGAATCGCGTCGAGCTGGGGCAGACCTACGCGGACTATTTGCGCGCCGAGAGCGACCTGCGCGGCTTTGAAGCCGAGTCGGCTCGAATGATGCGCGAGATGTTCGACGAATGGCTGGAGGACAATTCCAGCGGCGGCGACGACATGTATGCGCGAGCCTATGTGACCGCCGACGGTCAGGCGATGATCGATGTGTATTACGATCGTGGACACTATGTCGAGGAGTACGACATCGACCGCCCGATGTCGCACCACTCTCGGCACGGCCAGTCGATCAGGCTGAGCGTGTTTGATCAAGATCTTAACCCAGAAGTGTCGCGCAATCCGCCGGGGTCGTGGGTCGATGAGTCGCTGAACGAAGCCTGGAACGAACATGTCGCGACCGGCGTCCCTGAAGGTAAATCGCTGAACACCGCCTGGAACGAGCATCCGGAAGGCATTCCCGAAGAGTACGAGATCCACACGCATGGCGAGACGTTCATTGCGGCGCGCGAAAACGCCGCTGCAGATCTGAACGAGCTCATGGCATCGAATGCGGAAACAGCACTCGGGACGTTGAACGAAGGCCTCTCCGCAGTCCGGAGCCAGTTCGAGAGCGATCTCGCCGAGTATGGGCCAGGCACGACCGAATTGCCTGACGGCGCCTTTCCGGACGGCGTCGAACCCGTGAGCGTCGAATGGCAGGGCCAAACCATTATGGTCTCGCCGGAAGTCAAGGAACAGCTGGAAGCCGGCAATCTGGATGCGGTCATCGAGAGCGGGACGCCGATCCAGGTGCAGATAGACGTGACGCCGGATGACGATGAGTACAATCCCGAGAGCCGCTGGGTCACGCCGGAACTAGCGTTGAGCACGCTCGACCTGGCCGCGGTCAACACCGAAATCGGAAATTTGGAGGTGTTCCGCGACCAGATGAACGGAATCGCGGCAGGTCAGCGCGATACCGCCGAGAATACGTACAACTATTACATGCCGAAGACCGTGCTGGACGAGCGCCTGGAAAACGACAAGCAAGACGTGCTGGATGCCGATTTCCAGTCCCAGTTCCAGAGCTACCACCAAAACGGCTTCGACGGCTCCTTCCACACCCGGGAAGGTGATGCGCTTGAACAGACCATTCAGGACTCGCTGGGCCTTGACGCCGAAAACGAGGATCACGCCGATATCCTCGAATCCGTCGCGGAGGGGATTCGCGAGTTTGGTGGTGACGCGCCCGAGGTCTCCGCGATTCCAATATTTTATGTCGACGAGAACGGCACCAGCCAAACGATGCTGTTCGGCGTTCGCAATGACGAGGGCGAGATCGGTTATGTAGATATAACGGGCAAGCGCTACGCGGATATAGAGGACTTCCGCCACAACAACGAGCAGTTCAGCGACGACGGGCGGATTGTCTACGCCAAGAACCTGGACATGACGCCGGGCGAGGACGGCCGGATCGAGATCGACGCCCAGCAGGCCCGCGTACTCTCGGCTTGGGAATCCACGATCGATCCGATCGTGGGTATCGGGACCGGCGTCGCGACCATCCTGTCCTTCACGCCGGCCGCGCCGATCGCAGCGCCGATTGCCCTGGCGGGCGCCGCCTACCTCGGCACGCGCGCGGTCTTCAACCAGCATGAACATATCAGCCGCGGCGGCGAGTGGACCGACACGCAGTCGATCATGAACGTCGTGAGCATTGCAACGACCGTCTTGCCGCTAGGCTCGAGCGCCATGCGCCTGGGCGGGCTTGTCCGGGCAGGCGTTCCGCGCGGAACCGCCTTCATGGCGAGCATTGGAGGGACCAGGACGACCAACGACTATGCCAACCACATCGCCCGATACATGCGGTCGGGAGCCACCTCCAACCGCATTGCCTACGGTATCGACGCAACAACAGTGGCCGCCGCTGTGCCGCTGGTCGGCGTTTCCGGTTACGACATGGTCGTCAATGGCGGCGACATGAACGGGCTTCAGCTCGCCAGTGCCATGATCAATTTCGGCGCAGGCGCATTCGGCACCGGCATGGGCATCAGGGGGCTATCGGTCCGGCCGGGATCCGGACAGACAGGCACCGGCACCCACGGCCAGAACCCACAGCAGGGTGCCGACGGCCCCGTGCCGGATGGCGTAGTCCCGCCGCCGGGCAACACGACGGGGCGGCTCGCGATCGCCGCCGGAGACAGTGGCCGGCCGATGGTGATCCACGAGCAGGGTCCCGACGGGGTTTACCGGCCCACGGACAAGATAGCTTTCCACGATGCCCATCACCCGGTGATCGAAGGAACGGTGACGAACGTCCACGATGAAGGGCCGAGCGCCCCGGGCGAGCGCGGCGATCCCGAGAATGCCACCGATCGAGGCGCCCATGAAGCGCGTGAGCAGAACGCCACCCGGCCGGCGGATAGCGATCCCATCGTCGTGCCGAACGAGTCGACGGCAACGGATGGTCCGATGCGCCTCGTCTGGGATCCGCAGACGCGCAGCTTCACCGGCATGCCTGAGCCGGATACCAGCGGCTATGCCTACAGCAGCGGCAAGGACCCCAAGACACCATCCGCCTATCTCGACGGGCTGACCAGCGAACAGTTGCTGGCCAGGTACGAGGCAGAAAAGAGCTACTATTCGAGCCGCGAGTTGGCCGAGCGCTACGGACCGGATGGCGTGCAGATACCACGCACACCGCTGCGCGACATACTGCCCGACTTCCGCATCGGCGTCACGATACGGACGCGCTTAAATACCGGCGAGTACTTCGACATCGGCTCGCCGACGGTGGCGGCCGCAGGCGTCGGTATTGGGACCAAGACCGATTTCGGCATGATCGGGTGGTCGGTCGTCGACAGCATCAGCCAGCGCAGCATGACGCCGTTCAAGGATGCGCTCTACACTCACGGCGTCGTCTCCTACCGGGCGCGGGAATACAGGAACATCACCGGCCTTCAGGCCGGCGTCTGGCCAGTGTCCAACCAGACGGCTTTGCCGGTTCGCGGCAGCGATCTTTCGGCAGCGGCAAGCAAGGCGATATTCAACGATGCGACCGGCTACAACGTCACGCCGCTGGATGCCGCCATCGTCGGGATGACGCCGGATGGCGAAAGCACTGTGATCGAAATGACCTATACGCCTTCGCTCGAGGCTAAGGACGCCACGCTCGTTGCTGGCCAGCACGATTTCTTTGGCGTGCCGGCGGAAAACAACACCGGCCACGTCGAGCTGGAGGGGGCGCTTCCGTTCGACCGCGTCATGACTGAATTCAAGGCCGGGCTGCGGCTGCCGATCGTGGCCAACCATGTCGGGGCAGTCGACCAGATGCCACGCCTCGGCTTCGAGAAGCGCCCGGAACTGCCTGTCAAGGACACGCTCCAGCCGGGCGACATCGTGTCGACGCAGACCTACGACCAGATCCAGTCCGCTCTCGGCTCGACAAACCTGAAGATCCAGTTCGCGGTCAAGGATCCGGCCAAGGCGTCAGAGCTCATCGCGGCGATCGGACAAGGCGATGGCATCGCCTCAATCCGTGACCTCGTCAAGTCTGGTCAGATCGATCCGTCGAACACAGTTTCCTTTGTCGATGAACCGACGCTAAGCGGGTTGCGGCTTTCGGCCGTGCCGGGCAAAGCGCCGACGGCGGACATCGTTCTGCTGACCGGTGAGAAGGCGCGCGTTGCAAACCCCGAGGCAATGCTGATCGACGTCATCTTCAACGATCGCAACAGGCTTCCCGGCATGCTCGGCCTCAACCCCGACCGGATGGCAACGTCGGCGGCCTACAAGGTGAAATCGACGGTGCAGTCGTGGCTCCCAGCGCGTTTCACGCCTGAGGGGACGCCGCAGTCCCGTTACATGCCGAGCGCCGGCAACATCTATCGGAACCTGTATGGCGCTGATGGCACGCCGGCGACACGCTACACGCTTTCACTGTCGACGCCGCCTCTGCCAGCCGGGGCGGTGGCTTTCAGCGCCGAGGTGAGAATCCAGTACAAGTCCAACGCAGCCAAGGTCGCTCCTTCAATCGCCAGGAATGAAACCGCGACGCTGGCCTTCGATCGAGCCGATGGCCGGAATGAATCGCTGACGGTCCCGGCCTGGCTTGCTCGCGCCGTGGAAACTTCGCGCGACGGCGCCGCGACCGGCATTCCGAAAGGTGGCAAGGCCTCCCTCGATCAGTTCCTCTCCGAGTTGGGGACGACGGCAAGACCCGACCAGCGCGCGGCGATCGAGCAATTCCGGACGGAATTCGGCCCGTCGATCGTCGATGGCGGCTTCATGCGCCAGAAGGTTGCCGACGGGGTGCTGACGTTCCTCTCCTCGCAGGTCGGCAGTCGCCGAAGCGGACCGATGCAGCTAAGGGATGAAAACGGGCAGTCGGTGACGGCAACCCGCTACGGGCCGCTGCCGCCGAGTGCGGAGAATGTCTATGTGCCGCCGGCCGATGGTCCGAGCGCGCGCGGCGACGAACCGGAGTTGATGCATAAATCACATATCCTGTTCCGGGATCCCGAAACCGGAGAGCCCTATGTCCTGCCATGGACGCGCGGCGCTTCCCAGGACCATGTCCCGGGCGGTCCGGGACGGCCGGAGGGAGATGCCGTGCCGCCGCAGGCAACGCCAGCCAGGAAGGCGATCGAGGCTGCCCCGCCAACGACCCACTCGCTTCAGCAGGTCCGCAACATGCAGCAGCCTGAAAAGTGGAAAGCCGGCGAGATCTACACGCGCGAACTCAACGGTTCGGACGGCCAGGTCTATTTCCCGGTCGCCGCCGATCCCACAGGGGTTCACCCGGTCTTCGGTGAAGGGGGACGCTACGTGGATGCGCCGGTGTTCAAGAGCCAGGACAACATCGAGGCAATCGAGGTCAAGACCTACAATCGCTGGACGACCATCGACGGTGACGCCCAGACGCGCGAGGTGCCGCTGACGCCAACGCTGCAGGAGCAGATCAACAAGGATGTGGCGCTGCGCAACGCGAATCCGGGCTACCAGCCTCGCTGGGTTTTCATCGATGCGCCGCCTTCCGCGCAATTGCAGCGAGCGCTCGACGATGCGGCGATTATCGGCAACATTTTCGGACAAAAAAGTCCAGCCGCCGGCACGCCGCAACCCCAACCGGCATCAACCGAGATCGCATCGGGCCCGACCGTGCGGCTTCAGGGCGAAAACGGCGAGGTGATCGTCGCGGCAGTGCTGGGCACGCCGCCCAACGGCCCGGAACAGGTGTATGTGCCGCCTGCGGATGGTCCGAGCGCGCGCGGCGACGAACCGAAGTTGATGCATAAATCGCATATCCTGGTCCGGGATCCCGAAACCGGAGAGCCCTATGTCCTGCCATGGACGCGCGGCGCTTCCGATGACCATGTCCCGGGCAGCCTTGGGCGTCCCGAGGATGGCAATCCGCCCGTCGAAGGCGCCGGCGACCCCGCAAGGCCCTTGCGCGGCAATGTCGGCCCCTATGTTTTCCGCGCTGATACACGCGCGCCGAACGAGATCAGGGATGCGGGCGGCTTCTTGCCGCCGCCGCCGACCGGAATCTGGGCGGACAATCCGCAAGGCATCGACCTGAGCAACTATGTGCTGGGCAATACCCATGGCCGTTTCGTCGGCACCAGCCACTCGATCTCGGGGGCCAAGGCTTTCGTTTCGCAAGAGTCACGAGCGGCGCAGCAGCAGGGCCATACCTATCTCTACACGCTCAATCCGAGCAGGCCGCGCCTCCACGTCCCGACCGAGTTCGAGGCGATGGGCCGGCCGGTCAGCGACAGCATGGCCCGCGTCGACGAGACTGCTATCGACGGCAGCATACCATGGAACGAGATCCATGGCTGGCGGATGATGGATGCGGACGGCGATTTCGTCGGTGAGTTCACGCGCAATGGGGATGCCGTCGCGCCTGGCGGATCGACGCAGAAACGCCCGCAGGTGATCTTGCGGCCGGCCGACGAGTTCTGGGATGCGCCAGCGCAGGCCGAAGCGCCGCCGCCGCCGCCGGTGGCCGAGGTCGTCGCCAACGAAGCCCCAACCGTGGCTGGCGAAACGCTGCCGACAGACAATAGTGCTGCCGAAACGCCGGCCGCGACATGGCCGCCGGCGCCTGACCGGGGCAGGGTGGTTTTTGACCCTGCCAGCGGAAAGATCATCAGCCTTGAGCTTCCGGCGAGTTCCGCAGCGGAGCCGGGATTTGCCGCGCCCGTGCGAGCGCCGACCGGGCCGGAGGTCAGGGCGCTTGCCGCCGATCAGACTTCCGTATTGACCGCCACGCAATTGCACGCCATCAAGCCGGAGCAGATCGCCAAGCTGGCGCCTGAGCAGGTGGCTGCACTGAGCGCCGAGCAGGTCCGGCAGCTGACGTTCGATCAACTTGCCGCACTTCGGCCGACGCAGTTGCGGGCGCTGGGTGGCGAACAGCTCCAGGCGATCAGGCCAAGCAAATTGCAGGCTGTTGCCCCTGGCCGGATCACCGGCTTGCGGCCGGATCAGGTCGCGGCCTTCTCGCAAGAGCAACTCGCCGGATTGACCATCGAGCAGGTGCGCAAGCTGACGCCCGACCAGATCGCCAAGCTCAGTGACGAGCAGCGCAACGCCCTTACACCGGAACAGGTCGCCGCCATGCGGCCCGCCCAATTCAGCCATCTCAACGCCACCCAGTTCGCGGCGCTGGACCCAGCTCTCCTCGCGGCACGTAATCCTGCGACAATGGCAAAGCTGTCGTCACGCCACATCGCAGCAATGACGCGGGAGCAGCTTGACGCCCTGACCATTCACCAGATCGAGGCGCTGACGAAACAACAGATAGCGGCACTGACGCCGAAGCAGCTTGGCGAACTGAGCCCCTCCCAGTTGCGCAAGTTCACGCCGAGGCAGTTTACCTGGATGTCGACGGAGCAAACGAACGCGCTATCCGTGCTGCAGTTGAACACCTATCGGGCGACCCACAAGAAGGTCATGACGCCGGATCAAGCTGCTGCCGTCGATCTGGCGCTGACCGTCGCCCGCCTCAAGGAGAACGCGCAGCTGGTCGCGACATTCGGCTCGATGGCCGCCTCCTCCAGCACGGTATGGCAGATCCTGCCACCGCATTGGGCCGCGACAGCCGCGGGCGTTGCGCTCGGCGTGCGCGGCGTCGTCTTCAGCGCGCAATCGGCTTTTCCGAACGCCACGGCAAATCACAAGCCGCTCGGACGCACCCTCAATGCTGTGAGCGGGGCGTCGTTCATCTTCTCGTCTCCAGGCTCGGCCGCCGGCATGCTGAGCGGCGACAAGGTCTGGTTGAACGGCTCCTTCACGCTGGGCAATGTGATCTACGGCACGAAATCCGCGCTGCAGTCGGTCGCCGGACGGCCGGTGTTGCGCAATGTGGCCGAGCATCTGGGCGGTCCCACTTATGTGTTTGGTTCCGTTCTCTATACGGCACAGAACCTGGACTCGCCACTGGCCGCGACGGCGGGCGTCTTGTTCACCGTCGGCAGCGCCGAGTTCTGGGCATCGGCCGCGCGCACGGATCTGCTCAATCGCCGGGCCGCGCCAAGGACGCCAGAGCAGATCGACGCCCGCGCAAAGTCCGACGCGCGCTGGGGAATCGCCGATCGCGTCGCGCTTGGCGTGACCTTCGGCGTCGGCATGCTGCTGTTTGCCTGGGATACGCTGGACGACCAGCCATGGAACAACACCGGCAAGACGCCGCCAACCGACCCCGCGCCGGGTAACGATCCTTCCGGTGTCGACGGCGCGCCTCCGGACGAACAGACCCCGCCGGGCGACACACCTTCCGGCGTCGACGGCAGCCCACCGGACGAACAGACCGCGCCGGGCGCGCCGCCGGACGAACAGACCGAGCAGCCTGATCCCGGGACGCAAACCCCGCCGCAGGACTTCCCGCAACTCGCCGTGCTGGCCGATGACGGCCTGAACTTGCGGACCCAGCCTGACGTGGATTCGACCGTGGTGACGGTTCTGCAACCCGGGACATTCGTCGAGCAGACCGCGAAGCCTTCGACCGATCAGTCAGGCGAGGCCTGGATACCGGTCGAAGGTTTCGGGCCGGACGGCGAAATGCATAGCGGCTGGGTTTCCGGCGACCATGTCGAGGCGCATCCCGACGGCAGCAGCAATCCTGCGGGCCGCACCAATCCAACGCTGGAGCAAGACGGCTACCAGTGGGTCGAGGTCAAGAACGGCGACAGCATTCGCCTGATCGCCAGGACCCATTCCGCGGACGTGGCCGAGACGGTGGTGCTCAACATGGATCATATAATGAGCCCGGATGTGATCTTCTCGGGCGACCGCATCTACCTGCCGGCCACCTTGGTCGGCTGAGAAACCGCGGGCCTGAGCTTGTCGGTTCTCGCAGCATAGGCATGCGCAACGCAGCCGGCCAGCTTTGCCGCCCGCTCCGCTATCGGATTGGAGGGTTCGGAAGAGTAGGAGGCGGTAAACTGCAGGTCGGACGGGTGCCATTCGCATTCGATGATGCGCAGTTTTCCGCTTGCGAGATAGTCCTGGACGACGCCCTCGGGCAGCGAGGCTATGCCGATTCCGTTGAGCGTCATGGTGATCGAAGCGGCCAGCGAGTTGGCCGGAAAGATGCGCGGCGTCTCCTCGAATTCGCCGGTGAGCTTGCGGTAGAGTTCGCTGTAGGGTCGCGTGGTGCGGGCGTAGCTGATGATCGGAAACTGCATCAGGTCGTTCAGCGTCACCTTGCGCCGGTTGGGCAATTCCAATTGCGGCGAGCAGACCCAGACAAGCGGGAAGGACGGCATCTCGATATTCTCGATGCTGTACTCCAGGACAGGGCCCATCAGCACCGCAAGATCGAGCCGGTGTGACATGAGTTCGTTGCGAAGGGTCGTCGTCGCATCGACGACGATGTCGGTATCGACAAGCGGAAAGTTTGCCTTCAGTGCCGTGAGGAAATCCGGCAGCCAGGTGTGCACGATCGTTTCGGCGACCCCAAGCCTCAGCACCCTCGTCGTCTCTGAAGTCTCTGAAAGAGAGCTGGCCATCAGTTGCAGCCGCTCCGCGACGCGCAGAACCCGTTGGGCAGGCGGCAGCAGCCTTTGTCCCTCGGCGGTCAGCCTGACCGTGCTGCTCTGCCGCTCGAACAGCTTGGCGCCAAGCGCCTCCTCCAGCCCGGCAATTCGGGTGGACACCGCCGGCTGCGTGGTGTTCAGGCGTTCCGCCGCCCTGCGAAAGCTTCCGAACGTCGCCACCAGGAGAAAGGTTTCGAGCTGCTTGATGTTGAAAGGTATCACGACTGCGAATCACTCATTTGCGGCTTTCGGGAACGGCCATCAATGCCGCACAATGATCTGGCTGCCGATCTTCACGCGGTCATAAAGATCGATGACGTCGTCATTGGTCATGCGAATGCAACCGGAGGAGTTGGCCTGTCCGACGGTCCATGGCTGGTTGGTGCCGTGGACGCGATAAAGCGTGTTGCCGATATACAATGCGCGCGCGCCCAATGGATTGTTCGGTCCTCCCTCGACATGGGCAGGCAGGAAGCGGCCATTTGACGCTTCCCTGGATCGCATTTCGGCCGGCGGCCGCCAATCTGGCCAGGTCTTCTTGGCCGAAATCGTATCGCGGCCGGACCATTCCAATCCCTCCTTTCCAACGCCCACCGCGTATCGCAGCGCCCTGCCGTTGCCCAAAATGTAGTAAAGCCGCCGCTGCGTGGTGTCGATAACGATCGATCCTTTCGGTTGAGCCTCGCTGAAATGCACGATCTCCCTGGGGGTTGCCGACCGGTCGCTCCGGGTTTCTCCATCGGAAGTCTGGTCGGGTGCGGAAGGGGAGACCAGCACATTTCTTGCCGGATCGTAAGTCCAGCTTCGTGGGTCATAACCGCTATTCGATTGTGCCTGCGCCGGCGCCATCGCGGCAATCGATAGGGCAGCGATCAGAAATGCACGCAACCTCTGGTTAAGGCGCGGGGCGACCCGGGCTTTGCGTCCCGCAACCTTGACGGGAACAGGCAGGTTCGCAAGCAGGATCATGATTGCCGCCAAGACCGATCTCTTCTGCATCCAGGCGTCCATCTGGCGATCACCTGATTCCAGCGCGCACCATATCGCTTTGCAGGCGGTTCGCAACATTTGGCACCAAACGCTCGTGCGCAATCCAATTGGACTTCCAATTCTGCAATGTGCACGATAGAGTGAATCGGCGGGAAAACCATGAAACCAGCGACGCGGGCATCGCTCGTGCGTCCCTTTGCGATAGGACCAATGTTGACGGGACGCGACACCTGCCATGCGGATCGGTTCTCGGGAACCAGGGCTGCTTTCGCCGCCTGCGGTCTTGCGATGATCCTGGCGTTCGGCCCTGCCTCGTCGCCGGCCAACGCCGCCGAACCGCGCTGGCCCGCCGGCCCATACAAATACATCACCGTCGATCAGTCGGTGACCGACGCGCTGGTCGAACTGGGCCGCAACATGCGGGTGCCCATGCGTGTCAGCAAACTCGTAAAGGGGCGTTTGAGCGCCGGCATGCCGGTTGGGACGGCGCGCGAGTTCCTGCAGGAGATTTGCGATCGATACGGGCTGGTCTGGCATTTCGATGGCATCGTCATGAACGTCGCGACCGAAGCCGAGGTCCGGACGGAAATGATCGCGCTTGATGCCAACACGGCTGCCGGTGCGGAAGATCGGCTTTCGCGGCTGGGCGTCATCGACCCGAAGTTTCCGATCAAGGTGTCCAGGCAGGACGATGTTGTCTCGGTATCGGGGCCGCCGTCCTATGTTGAACTTGTCAGGAAAACACTGGGAGTTCCTGCGGCGCCGAGCACGAAGCAGGATGTTGGCAAAGTTGTGCCGGTCCGCGTTTTCCGCGGTAGGCAGGCGGAGGCGCAGAATGTTCCCTCCGGCAAACCGAACTAAGCAAGCAGGAGGCAGGTTCATGCAAATCGCGCCGATTGGAGCCCTGGAAGCCACACTGGCGAACTTGACCACCAGCATGGCTTCGCAGCAGCAGATCACCGCCGGCGCGACAGCGCAGCCGGGTAACCGGATGGTGGGTGCCAATCAGGAAAAACAGGATGCCGCGAAGGTCAGTATGCCTGAACGCGGTGATGTCGCCGCGCGGGCAGGCCAGCAGGTGGCGCAGTCGTCTTCGGGAGCCAATCCGGCGATGGCCGGACAATCGTCCAAACTGGAAAAGACCGAGCCGATCGCCGAACACAAGCTGTTCGACTATCTGGCCGAGGTGGAGAAGGCTGGGGGCGGGGCGCTCACGGATCCGTCTGCATTGTTCGGTTCTGCGGTTCAGTCGCTGGAAGGGACCATGCAGCAGGTCCAGAGGGCCCTTGGCCAGGCAAATGCCCCCCAGGCAAACGCCCTTGTGAGTGCTGAGACGGCCGCCATGCAGGATGGCGCCGGCAAGACCGCCCCGTCAGACAAGGCCCCGTCAGGCAAGGAAGACGAAAACGCCACCGCAAAAAATGCCGAGCAACTGCTCGAACGATCCATTTCGGTGATGTGGGCAGCCGCCAATCTCGAAGTGGTCACGAGCAGCGTAACGGCCGTTACGTCGTCCACCAGCACTCTGATCAAGCAACAGTAAGCCTACGGAGTGTTCGTGCACACGATAACCTTGCCGCGGCGGTCGACACTATTGAATCGATGCGGCGTCCGGTGCCGCGTCGCGCTCGTCGTGGTGAGCATGCTTGTGCTCCAGGCGTGCTCGGTTGAGCTGTATTCCGACCTCAACCAGCGGCAGGCCAACGAGATCGTGGCCACGCTGATGCGTCATGGCATCCCGGCCCAACGCGAGGCGGGCAAGGACGGCAAAATGACGGTTTCCGTACAGAAGGACCGTTTCGCCGAAGCCATGGCGATTCTCGACGAAAGCGGGTTGCCCAAACAGGAATTCCAGACGCTCGGCGAGGTGTTCAAGCGCGACGGGCTGGTATCCTCGCCGGTCGAAGAGCGCGCGACGATGATTTATGGCCTGAGCCAGGAACTGTCGCAGACGATTTCGGACATCGACGGCGTGCTTTCCGCGCGCGTTCATCTCGTCCTGCCCGAAAACGATCCGCTGAGACAGCGGCTGGTCCCATCGTCCGCTTCCGTTTTCATCCGGCATCGCGCATCCGTTCCGATGAATGAGCTGATCCCTCAGGTCAAGATGCTGGTGGCCAAAGGCATCGCCGGGCTGACTTATGACAATGTATCCGTCACGCTCATTCCGGTGACCGCGGCAGTTCCCGAGCACGCAACCGGCGAGCCAGGTTTCACGACGTTCCTCGGCCTCTGGCTGCATCCCGACAGCGTCGCCGCCGCGATGTGGCTGTTTTACGGCATGATGGTGGCTATAGCGGCGCTGGCTGCCCGCCTGGCTTACGTCCAGTGGGTTCGACGACCCGGTGTTTATGCGCTCGACGCTTCGGCAATGCCGGTGAAGAAGACATGACCCAAACCGGCTCGAAGCGAACTGCCAGCAGCCCGGAATGGCAGACATTCATGTCCAATCCCGCATTCTATGCGGATGCGGCCCGGCTGGCGCAATGCTTTGGCGGCACGATCGGCGAGGTTGCCTGCGAGCGTATGTTGCGGTCGCAGCGCCTGCATCAGCGATTGTCAGTGCTTCTGCTCGACCGTTACGGCCTCAGCGGCGCCGTCTCCAACCAACCAGCCGATGAGACAGACCTGGCGATTGCCTTGTCGTCGGGTGAGGAGTTGGAGGAACTTGCGCTTCGCGCCGGCGCGATCTACTGGGCCGGCAGTCTGGCCGCCGTCATTGATGGACGCCAAGCCGCCGCGTTGCAGGCAGCGCTCGGCGCGGAAATCTGCGCTTTCGCAGTCGCCAACCGCGATCTGGCCGGTCCAATGCAGCCGTTGGAGCCCCTGGATGACATTGATCGTCGTGTCCATGCCGACGGCCTGCGTTGCCTTGGCGCCTGGTGTCAGGCGCTGCCGGGCGAAACGAGCATGCGGGTCCGTCTCAAGCTGATGCCGCATGCGCTTGTCGACCAGCCGACAGCCGAACCGTTTGCCGAAGCTGGTCCGGCGATCGTTCGACGGGCGATGGGTTAGGCGATATGGTCGAACCGGACAAAGTGACCACTGCCGTGCCGAGGCGCCCCGGCGCCCGCATCCTGCGCGCTGCCGAGGCGCGCGCCTGGCAGGATGGGCACGCTTTTCTCGACGAAGCCAGGCGTGATGCGCAGCAGTTGCGTGACGCCGCTCGGCGAGCCTATGCGGCCGAATATGCGCAGGGTTATGAAGATGGCAAGGCGCAAGGCGACGCGGATGCCGCGCGTTTGGTGAGCGAGACCGCGGTCAAGGTCGATCGCTATCTCGGTGGGCTGGAAGCCGAAATCATCAATCTGGCTCTCGATGTGGTCAGGCGCGTGCTGGGAGATTTCGACGCGAGCATGCTGGTCGCCAAGGCGGCCGCGCAGGCCGTCACTGACATTCGCCGCGCCAAATATCTAAAAGTCCGACTTCATCCTGCTTCCGTCAACAGGGTTCGCGACGAACTGAACGCGGTCCTGCGCGAGAGTGAGTTGGGCATGGCGATCGAGATCGACGCCGACGATACGCTGGCGACGGGCGCCTGCATCCTCTCGACCGACATTGCCGTCATCGACGCCAGCATCGAGGCACAGCTCAACGCCATTGCCGCTGCGATTTCATCAAAGGCCGAGGCGGCGGCATGACAAGTCCCGCCACCAGGCTCGAGAGCCGCCTCGCATCGATCGTTCCGAACCTGCGTTCTGGCCTGCGTGAAGATGCCAGTCGGCCCAGGAAAGGGCGTGTACGGCGGGTCACCGGCACGGTCATTCACGCGACGGTGGAGGAGGTTCGGATCGGCGAGATCTGCGAACTCGTCGATCCCAGGACCGGCACGGCGACCAAGGCGGAAGTCGTTGGGCTCATGGACGAGATGGCGATCCTTGTGCCGCTTGGCGATCTCACCGGCCTTTCAAGCCTCACCGAGGTCATTGCGACCGGAAAGACCCAGACGGTGTCCGTCGGGCCCGGCCTGCTTGGTCGGGTGATCAGCGCGTTCGGCGAGCCGTTGGATGGCAAGCCGCTTGCGCCGGATGGCATTACCGGCAGCTATCCCGTCAACGCCTATCCGCCGTCGCCGCTGGAGCGCAGTTTGATTTCCGAGCCTATCCAGCTCGGAATCCGCGCCCTCGATGGGCTTCTCACCTGCGCGCGTGGGCAGCGCGTCGGCATCTTCGGCGAGCCTGGCGTCGGCAAGTCGATCCTGCTTTCGGATATCGTCAGCGGCACCGACGCAGATGTTGCCGTGGTTGCGCTTGTCGGCGAACGCGGACGTGAAGTGCGCGAATTCATCGAGCATCAGCTTGGGCCGGAAGGGCTGGCGCGCGCAGTCATCGTTGTCGCGACGTCCGACCGGCCGGCGATCGAGCGCGTCAAGGCCGCCTATGTGGCAACCAGCATTGCCGAATATTTTCGCGACCAGGGCAAGCATGTGCTGCTGACAATGGACAACATCACGCGGTTTGCCCGTGCGCAGCGCGAGATTGGCCTCGCTTCAGGCGAGCCGCCGACGCGTCGCGGTTTTCCGTCTTCGCTTTTTGCTGTTCTGCCCCGATTGCTCGAGCGCTCAGGGCCTGGCCGCGTCGGCTCGATTACAAGCCTCTACAGCGTTCTTCTCGAGGGCGATGGCACGCTGGACCCGGTTGCCGAAGAAATCCAGGCGCTTCTCGACGGCCACGTCTTTTTGTCGAACGAGCTTGCGCAGCGCAACCATTTCCCGGCCGTCGATGTGCTGCGCAGCCGCAGTCGCCTCATGGACACGGTGGTGCCGGCGGAACATCGGTCGGACGCCGGCCGCTTGCGGGAGCTGCTCGCCCGCTACGCCGACGTCGAATTGCTGCTGCGCGTCGGCGAATACGAAAAGGGCAGCGATGCGGTGGCGGACGAGGCGGTGGCGAAGATCGACGCCATCAACGCCTTCCTGCGACAGCCGTCCGCCACCCACGAGACAATCGAGCAGACACGCGAACGCATGCGGGGGATCGTCAATGAAAGATCGTGACACGATCGCACGATTGCGCGACCTCAGGCGCCACGGTGAACAGCGCGCAAACGAATTGGTCATAAGGCGATACGCCGCTGCGCAGCGGGCCGCCGGGGCGGTTCGGGAGGCGGCCGCCGCGGTCAGCGAACACCTGCAGCACACAGCCGACGCTGAGGATGCAGCATTCGCTTCGCTTGTCGGGCAACCGGTGAAGGCCGCCAGCCTTTACCGGCTTCAGGGACAGTTCGAGAATGCCGCCAGGCAAACCGAAAAACTTCGGGAAAACGAGAAAATGGCCGGCGTCACCGAGCAGCGACGCAAAACAGAGCTGTCGGCCGCCCGCAACGATCATCGCGCCAGCATGAAGGCGGTGACGAAGCTGGACGGGCTTTTGGAGTATCTGGCCAAACGCACTGCGCGCCGCAGCCTGGCGCTTGCCGAGCTTTCCGAGGAAGACGAGTGCAGTCCACTGCGCTTGCCCACAGAACGATAGTCCAATCCGTGATCGTGAATATGGAAGTGTGATGCCTCAGGCCTTGGCGTCGGCAAAAAAGAAAGCGCGCGCAGAACCGGTGAGACGCACACGCTCGAGCGTTGGCGAGCCGCTGGCATTGGAATCTGTTGCGGCTGCGGAGATTGAGGCATTGAACGCCTTCTACCGCCGCCGCGCTCCCGCGCAGATCACGATTGCCGGGAAAACCATGGCGCTCGCCGCCGTCTGGCCGGCGCCGAACCCTGTGGACCAGCCAATATGCACGATTGCGTTCACTCTCGGAGACATGGCGGGCAAATTGCGCTTGCCGTTATCTGTTGTCGAACGAGGCCTTGCCAAGGCTGACGAGCTGATCGACGTGAAACGGCTGGCGCCCGCTCACGCCGCACTGCTGCTGGAGTCCGAATTCGAAAAGGATCTCGAATGGATCGAGAGCAAGCTGGGCGAGACGATCGCTATTACGTCGATCGAACAAGAAGACAGCGTTCTGGACCAAACCGCGTTGGCTTTCCTCCTGACCGGCAAGGACGAAACCATAGGTTGCGCCTTGCACACCGACAGCGTCGATCTGGCGGTGCGGGCCGGGGGCTTTCTCGACGCGATCGGCAAAGCGAGGCCCCCGGTTCCTGCCGAATTCCCGTTGCCCGTCTGCCTTTGGCGTCACACGCTTACAATCAGTCACGGTGATCTTGAAAGCCTGCAACCTGGCGATGTGGTGCTCTTCGATGACGAAGAGGAAGAGGCGGCATTGGTCATTGCCGAGCGGCTTTATGCCCCGGCGGTGCTGACTGCCAGCGGGCCGCAACTGCTTGCCGCGCCGACTGCAATCGCTGGATCGAAATGGGAGTGGACCATGAACCAAGACACGCCGCCGCACGCCGATCAGGCATTGGAGGAGGCAACTCTGGACGAGCTGCCGGTTGCGCTTGCCTTCGAACTCGGCCGCACGGCGATGCCTCTCGGCGAGGTAAGGCAGCTTGCGCCCGGTGCCATCGTTCCGCTCGCCAATGTGACGAAGGAGACGGTCGACATCATCGCCAACGGCAAACGCGTCGGCCGTGGCGAGATCGTCCGGATTGGGGAGAGCCTGGGCGTGCGGATCGCCCGCATGTTCGACAATGCTTGATAATTCGCCCAACCTGCTTGGGATCCTGATTGCCGTCGGCTTTGTCGGTCTGCTGCCGCTGGCAGTCGTCACCATGACCGGATTCCTGAAAATCTCGGTCGTGCTGTTCCTCATCCGCAACGCGCTCGGCGTCCAGCAGATGCCGCCCAATCTGGTGCTCTACGGCATAGCGCTCGTGCTCACGGTCTATGTCACGACGCCGTTGCTGAGCGAGATGTCGGGACGGCTCCAGGAAGGGCAGGTTCAGTTCCAGACGACCGACGACCTCGCCAGGGCGGCGCAACTGGTGAGGGAACCATTGCAGCAGCACCTGATCAAGTTCACCCAGCCGGAAGAGCGGCAGTTCTTTCTCGATGGGACGAACCGCCTGTGGCCGGAACAGGCACGACAAGATCTGAAGGACGACGATCTTTCGATACTCGTTCCTGCCTTTGTCGCGTCCGAGCTTACGCGGGCGTTTGAAATCGGCTTTCTGCTTTATCTTCCGTTCCTCATCATCGACATCGTCGTTGCCAACATCCTGATGACGCTCGGCATGATCATGGTCTCGCCGGTCCTCATTTCGGTCCCGCTGAAACTGTTCCTTTTCGTCGCCATAGATGGCTGGTCGCGGCTGATGCACGGCCTGATCCTGAGTTACGTCTGACGCCGCTGGGAGGTTTGCATGAGCAATGACTTCATCCTGGCGAAGGTCCAGGGCGCGCTCCTGACGGTGCTGTTCGCGTCAGGCCCGGCGATCATCGCGGCGCTGGCCGTTGGCATCCTGGTCGGGCTGGCCCAGGCGCTGACGCAAATTCAGGACCAGTCGCTGCCGCAGACGATCAAGCTTGTCGTGATCCTGCTGGTCATCATCGTCTTCGGCCCGCTGCTTGGCCAGCAGATCGCCGAGCAGGCCTCGACGGCGCTGGACGAATTCCCCGTCGTCACGCGTTGAGGCGCGCGGATGCCGGTCGAACCCTTCTTCGCGTCGGTCAAGGAGCTACAGTTGTTTCTTCTGGCGGGAGCTTTCGCGCTCGCCCGCATGACCGGGTTCATGCTGCTGATGCCGCTCTTTTCGCGCGTGCCGCTGTCGGGCCTTCTGCGCAACGGCGTTGCCCTGGCGCTGGCGGTTCCGGTCTTTCCGATGATCGTCGACAAGCTGACAAACACCGACATCGCGACGACGATGATCGTCGCCTACATGCTCAAGGAGGTCGTCGTCGGGGTAACGCTCGGGCTGGCGATGGGCATTCCGTTCTGGGCGGCCGAGGCTGCCGGCGATATCCTGGACCTGCAGCGCGGCTCGACGATGGGCACGCTGATCGATCCGATGATGACCCATGAGACGAGCGCCACCGGCACCTTGCTCGCCGTCATCATGGTCACGGTCTACCTGGCCGCCGGCGGCCTCGAACTTTCCCTGACCAGCCTCTACGACAGCTATGGCCTGTGGCCGATCGACCAGCTTCTCCCGGTGTTCAGCAAGGATGCAGCCGGCATCTTCCTCGATCTCTTGAACCGCATTCTGATGATGGCATTGACCCTGGTTTTCCCGCTCATCATCAGCATGCTGTTATCCGACCTTGTGCTGGCCTTTTTGGCGCGCGCCTCGCCGCACCTCAACGTTTTTGCGCTTTCGCTGATCGTGAAGACGCTGGTGTTTAGCCTCGTCTTTGTCCTCTATTCTGCTTTCCTGCTCTTCTACATGGAGCGGGACCTTGGCTTCCTGCACGAGGCAGGCCGACAGATAGAAGCGATCGGCTGCCGCAGCTGTCAATGACAGCAGGAAGATTTGCGAGAACAGGAAGGTTTGCGACAACAGGAAGGTTTGCGCAAGCGTCCGTCGTAAGATGAAGCAATCGTTGGCCGGCCAATAAATACAATTTATCGTTGAGGAAAGATTCTGACAATTTGACAAGCAGCCGAGCCGCCAACGATCTTACGCCCTCCCGACTTGTCTCTGAACCGGAAGCCATGGCTCGCCTGACCACTTCACCGATCTTCGAGGACCTGCGACTGGTCGATGCGGACAGGCTGCGCAGGCTTGTCAGAATGGGCGCCTATGAGGGGCATACAGGGGGGCTGGCGCACGGTAAGCTCCAGGCCAATGTTGTGATCGTGCCGCGCAGCTTTGCCTGCGATTTCCACCAGTACTGCATCCGCAACCCGAAACCCTGTCCATTGGTCGGCGTCAATCGCGCCGGCAGCCCATTGATCCCGGCGCTGGGCGACATCGACATCCGCACCGATGCCCCCCAGTACAACATCTATCATTTCGGCGAGCTGACCCGTCGGAGGACGGACATCATCGACCTGTGGCAGGATGATTTTGCCGCTTTCGCGCTCGGCAGTTCGCTGACCGTAGAAGCTGCACTTGCCGAAAAGAAACTGAGCCGCATCGGCTGCGGCAGGACCTCGCCCAAGTTCCGAACCAGGATCCAGACGTGCCGCGTCGGACCGTTTGGTGGCGAAATGGTCGTCTCGATGCGTCCGATAAGCCGTTGCGATGTCGACAGGGTTCGCGCTCTCACCGCACGCTTCCCGCATGCCCACGGCTCTCCCATCCATGTCGGAGATCCCACGGTCATCGGAATAGCCGATTTGATGGCTCCCGACTGGGGCGATGCGGTCAAAATCATCGACGGGGAGGTCCCTGTATTCTGGGCCAGCAGCATCACCGCACAGGATGCACTTGCTCGCGCCGAACTGGCGACCTCGATCACGGTATCGCCGGGGCACATGCTGATCACCGATGTCGATGCACGAGCCGATGCGGGCGCTTTCAAAGTCTACTAGCAGTTCTTCATCACCGGTCAGCGTTAATGCTATTCGAGATGCGAAATGCGGTGAGAGTCGGTCTCGATCTGCCTCACCACATCTTCGATCATGTTGCAGTGGCCCAACCTTATGCACTCGAGGCAGTGAAGCTCCCCGGCAAGTGCTCCCACTACGTGATAACCATTTGGTAACCTTCCGAACTCGAAAGTGAGAAAGTGCTGGCTACTTTTGCCCTCGATAGATGTTAGGGCTGGTATCGAGCGAGACAAAGGAGAAAGGACCGGGATGGCCACGGTACTGAACGCCAAAGGCGTTCCACTTCCCTACAGCGGATCCTCCGTAAAGTGGTATTCGGCGACGAATTCCGGCCCGACACTTTATGGCAGCACATACAACGACTCGATGTATGGCGACGCTGCCGTCACCGTCACAATGCGTGGCGGCAAGGGCGACGACATCTATTATCTGTATGCCGCGAAAAACAAGGCGGTCGAGCTGTCCGGCGAAGGGGTAGACACCATCTCGACCTGGATGAGCTACAAGCTCCCAGCCAATTTCGAGAACCTGACGGTCACCGGCGACAAGCGCTATGCTTTCGGAAACGAGCTGAACAACATCGTTACCGGCGGCTCCGGCCAACAGACGCTCGACGGCTTGCAGGGCGATGACGTGCTCAAGGGCGGATCCGGGGCGGACATTTTCGTCGTCAACCCCGGCAACGGCAGTGACCTGATCCTGGACCTTGGCGCGACGGATACGGTTCGCGTCGGGAGCTACGGCTTCACCTCCTTCGAAGAGGTGCGCGCCAACATGGTCCAGTCGGGAGCCAACGTCCGCCTAAATCTGTCCGACGGCGAGTTTCTCGTCTTCGCCAACAAGACCATCGGCGATTTCACCGCAAGCCAGTTCAAGCTGGCCGTGGACAGGTCTGCCCTGGAACTGACCTTTTCGGACGAGTTCGATACGTTGGACCTGTGGAACGGCTCGAGCGGCACCTGGGATTCGAATTACTGGTGGGGGGCCGAGAACGGCAGCACGCTCACGAGCAACAATGATCTTCAATGGTACATTGATACCGACTACGCCCCGACACGCTCCGTCAATCCGTTCAGCATCGAGGACGGCGTTCTCACCATTACCGCCGCCCGGGCTCCTGAAGCGATCCGTCCCTACATAAATAACTACGAATACACGTCAGGGTTGCTGACGACCTACGAATCCTTCGCGCAGACCTACGGCTATTTTGAAATTCGAGCCGACATGCCCGAAACACAAGGTGCTTGGCCGGCCTTCTGGCTTCTCCCGGCGGACGGCTCCTGGCCACCGGAACTGGACGTGATCGAGATGTTCGGTAAAGATCCAAACAAGCTCATCCTGACAGGCCACTCGAACGCGACGGGAACTCATACAACAGTAGGCACGACGGCCTATGCCGCGGATACCGAAGGGTTCCACACATATGGTGTGCTTTGGACAGAAGACGAACTCGTCTGGTATTTCGACGACGTCGAAGTCGCTCGTGCCGCAACGCCTGCCGACATGCATGACCCGATGTATATGCTGGTGAATATGGGGATTGGTGGCCAGGCGGGAGAGCCCGCCGACGAGCTTGCGACGCCTGCCGAAATGCAGATCGACTACATCCATGCCTATGCGTTGCAAGACTGGGTTATCTGACATTTGACAGATGGACTCGGCACCGACACGTTCGTCATCATTTCGGGCGCGGCCATTGCCGCCTGAGACCGAACTGGAACTGATGTGAAGCCGACGTCGCATCCCATTCCACCCGAGCCGCCGCGAACGACACTCGCGGCGGTTTTGGCCTCCTTCCGGCGAGCGTTGGCCGGAATTGCGTTGATGAGCGGCGTCGTCAATGTCCTGGCGCTGACCGGCTCGTTCTTCATGCTGCAGGTCTATGATCGTGTCATACCCGGCCGCAGCGTGCCGACGCTCGTCGGGCTCGCCGTGTTTGCCAGCACACTTTTCGTTTTTCAGGGCGTTCTCGAACTCATCCGGTCGCGTTTGCTGGTGCGCATCGGGATGGCGCTGGACGCGCGCTTGAGCGGACAGGTCTATGCTGCCCTCATGCGTCTGCCGCTGCGCACCAAGCTCGCAGGCGACGGCCTTCAATCCTTGCGCGATCTTGACCAGGTGCGATCGTTCATGTCGAGCGCCGGTCCGACCGCGCTTTTCGACCTGCCGTGGATGCCGCTCTACCTCTTGATCTGCTTCCTGTTCCACTTCTGGATCGGCATGACGGCGCTGGCCGGCGTGGTTATTCTGTTCAGCCTGGCATTGCTTGCCGAAATACGCACGCGAGAGCCCGCCAGAAAGGCAAACAGTCAAGCGGCAGCGCGCAATACACTTGCCGAAGCGACACGTCGCAATGCCGAGGTTCTGCAGGCCATGGGCTTTGGCTCGCGAATCGCCGAGCGCTGGTCAGGGATCAATGCCGGCTACCTCGACACCAATGCAACAGCCAGCGACCTTGCCGGGACGCTCGCAACGATCGCGAAGATCCTGCGCATGATGCTGCAATCGGGCATCCTGGCGATCGGCGCTTATCTGGTCATCCATCAGGAGGCGACCGGCGGCATCATGATCGCAAGTTCGATCATGATGAGCCGGGCGCTCGCACCGATTGAACTGGCTATCGCCCACTGGAAGGGCTTCGTCACCGCCCGCCAGGCCTGGGCCCGGCTGACCCAGCTTTTGGTCCTGCTTCCCGAAACTGCGACAAGTGTCTCGCTGCCTGCTCCGAGATCTGCTCTTTCGGTCGAAAGTATCAGTGTCACACCGCCGGGTGAGCGCCGGATGGTCGTGCAGGACGCCACCTTTGCATTGGGACAGGGCGTCGGCCTCGGCATCGTCGGGCCAAGCGCTTCGGGCAAGTCATCGCTCGTTCGGGCAATTGCCGGCATATGGCTGCCAATCCGCGGCACCGTCAGGCTGGACGGCGCAACACTCGACCAATGGTCGCCGGAAGAACTGGGCAAGCATGTCGGCTATCTGCCGCAGGATGTGCAACTGTTCGACGGCACCATTGCCGAGAACATCGCGCGCTTCGAACCGCAAGCGCCCTCGGACAAGATACTGGCGGCTGCGCGCGCGGCCGGCGTTCATGATCTCGTCATCCACCTGCCGGAAGGCTACGAGACGCGCATCGGCGAGGCCGGTTCGGCGCTTTCGGCTGGCCAGAGGCAGCGGGTGGCGCTTGCCCGGGCTCTCTACGGTGACCCGTTTCTGGTTATTCTCGACGAGCCTAACTCCAACCTCGATGCGGAAGGCGAGGCGGCGTTGACGGTGGCGATCCAAGGCGTGCGCGCGCGAGGCGGTATAGCCGTCGTGGTCGCACATCGTCCGAGCGCGCTTGCCAGCCTGGATCAGGTTCTTGTGATGGCGAACGGCCGTATTCAGGCCTTTGGCCCAAAAAATGAGATCTTGAACAAGATAACCCGCCCAGCGGGCGTTCCCTTGAAAGTCGTTTCCGGACTAGAAGAGACGGCATCCTGATGGCGCAACGCATGATATTCGCGGCCGATCGCACCATTCGACGCTATCTGCTTGGCGGTGTCGCAACCTGCATCCTGCTGGTTGGCGGGGCGGGGAGCTTGGCTGCCGTCACCGAGATTTCCGGAGCCGTCATCGCTTCGGGAAAGCTGGTTGTCGATTCCAGCGTCAAGAAGGTGCAGCATCCGACGGGTGGCGTTGTCGGTCAAATCTTCGTCCGGGAAGGTGATGCCGTGCAATCGGGCAAGGTCTTGATCCGCCTCGATGAGACCATCACCCGGGCCAATTTGGCGATCGTCTCGAAGAGCCTGGACGAATTCGAGGCGCGGCTGGCTCGCCTTGAGGCCGAGCGCGACGGCAAGGCAAGCATCGTCTTTCCAGCTTCGCTTGTGTCACGCCAGGATGCCCCCGAGATTGGTCGGGCGATGGCCGGCGAGCAATCTCTGTTCGAATTTCGCCGACAGGCACGCGCCGGTCAGAAGGCTCAGTTGCAGGAGCGCATTGCGCAGCTTGCCGAAGAGGTTTCCGGCTTGACCGAGCAAAGAGATGCCAAGAGCCAGGAAATCAAGTTGATCGGCTTTGAGCTCGAAGGCATGCGCAGCCTTTGGCAACGCAAGCTGGTTTCGATCGATCGTATTACTGCGCTTGAACGCGATGCTGTGCGGCTTAAAGGCGAGCACGGGCAACTGACTGCGGCCATAGCGCAATCGAACGGTCGTACCTCCGAAATCCGTTTGCAGATCATCCAGATCGACCAGGATTTGCGCAGCGAAGTGGCAAGCGAACTGCGAGACGTCCAGGCAAAGATCTCCGAGTCCGTGGAGCGCAAGGTTTCGGCCGAAGATCAGCTCAAACGCATCGACATACGCAGTCCGCAGAACGGTGTCGTTCATCAGCTCGGCGTGCACACGGTCGGTGGCGTTATATCTCCAGGCGAGCTCATCATGCTGATTGTCCCGGTGACGGACGACCTGACCGTCGAGGCGCGCGTGGCTCCGCAAGACATCGATCAGTTGACGCCAGGGCAAGGCGCGACCCTGCGGCTGTCGGCATTCAATCAGCAAACGACGCCGGAACTGAATGGTGCGGTCAGCAAGATTTCCGCCGACCTCAATGTCGATGAGAAAACAGGCACCGGCTTTTACACCGTGCATGTTGCTTTACCGCGCACAGAGCTTAGCCGGCTCAAGGGCGTGGCCCTGGCGCCAGGCATGCCTGTCGAGGTGTTCTTTTCGACCGGCAACCGCACCATGCTGTCCTATCTCGTGAAACCTTTGGCGGATCAGATCCAGCGAGCTTTCAGGGAGCAGTAGGCTCTCTCTGCGAGCCGACGAGCTGAATTCCGGAACAAGGATGCGATTTTACCGTTTCGCCTGAAACCGGAAGCGATCCCACATGTCCGAGTTGACGAATGAAGAGATCGAGGGTCGGCTCAATGCCCAGCGAGAGACTCTGGCGCTGGTCGTCGCGCTGCTTGCCGGCCCCGACAAGTCAGAGCGAATATGGGCCGAACTGGAAGCCCGCTTTCAATTCCAGAACAATCAGGAAGACCCCGGCGCCGTGCCAAGCCGTGCATTCGCCATTGAGAGCGCGATGATGCGGGAGTTCAAGCTGATCTTCGAGGAAGCGCGGGCACGCAAGGCGGAATGGAATGCCGACAAGCCATCCACAAGCGCCGCCAGTTCCTGACGGGGACTGCCGCCCGGCCTGCAGCATCTCTCACGCTGGGGATTAGCTACAGCCACCACGCCTTCGTCATCCCAGGGCGGAGCAGGAGCGAAGCGACGTCGCGTAGACCCTGGGATCCATGCCGTGACATCAGAGCGTCACGACGGTGCAGAACCTTTGATGGCGGAGCGAGGCGCCCCCCTCTGTCCTGCAGGACAGAGGGGGCGCGAAGGATCGCTACAGAGCGCTTTTGTTCTGGTCCGCTGCATTCCTCGGCTGAGGTAACGGCATGCATCCCAAGGTCTGCGCCGCGTCGCTCCGGATGGAGGCCATATTTTTTCTGACCTTCCCCGGAAACATTTCCGCCATGCCAGTGTTTAACGCACTGAGTGGGTGCGAGGCGCAGTTCCTCTGCTGCGATCCTCCCTTTGGAGTGTAACGATGCCGGCAACCGCCATGACAGAGGTCGAGGAGGTCAGGATCGAGCCCGGCGGGCTCGTCGGGCTGCTAGGCGTGCCGCACGGTGCGCAAGGCATCGTCATCTTCGCTCATGGCAGCGGAAGTGGACGGCTCAGTCCGCGCAACAATCACGTGGCCGCTGCACTTCGGCAGGCCGGACTGGCGACCCTTCTCGTCGACCTGTTGACGTCGATCGAGGAAGGCGACAGGCGAAACGTCTTCGACATTGACCTGCTCGCATCGCGGCTCGCGCTGGCCACGCATTGGGCGGCTGCCGAAGCCCGTACCAGAAGGCTTGTTCCGCTCTATTTCGGGGCAAGCACTGGCGCCGCAGCCGCGCTGGCGGCCGCCGCACGCCCGGATGCAGCTATCGCGGCTGTCGTCTCGCGCGGCGGCCGGCCCGATCTGGCGATGGACGTGTTGCCGGCCGTGCGTGCCCCGACACTGCTTCTGGTCGGCAGCCTGGACGGGCCGGTGATCGGGATGAACCAGCGGGCCCTTGCAGCGCTGAAGGGCGAGAAACAGTTGATCATTATCGACGGTGCCGGCCACCTCTTCGAGGAGCCGGGCACAATGGATGAAGTGATCAGGCACGCCACGCGATGGTTCCTCGATCATCTCGCGCCTCCGGAAAGGCCGAGGCAATGATCCTGGGCAGGTCAAAGCGCGAGAAACAAAATGAATCCAGTTCCAAGTTGCCGGGCGAGCCGAGCAAGGCCAAAGCGCATCGCGCCATCGGGCCGCTCTTCCAACACGGTCGGGCCTGAGCCATGGCAAATCACGGCACGACCCTTCCGACGGTTCTTGTCACCGGCAGCAGCGGCTTCCTGGGGCAGGCGATCGCGCGAGGCTTGATCGACCGCTATCGCGTCATCGGCCTCGACGTCGCAAAACCCAAGCATGCCCCCGCCGGCATGGAGACGATCGAGATCGATCTCACCTCCGATGAGGGCGTGAGCAGGGCTGTGCAGGCGGCACGGGAGCGCAGCGGCGGCCGCATCGCTTCGGTCGTCCATCTTGCCGCCTATTATGACACGACCGGCGAGGACAACCCAAAATATGACGCCGTCACCGTGCAGGGCACGCGCCGGCTGCTGAAGGCGCTGACGGCGGTCGAGAGCGAACAGTTCGTGTTCTCCAGCACGCTTCTCGTCCATGCGCCAAGCCCGGAGAAGGGCGCGAAAATCAATGAGGACTCGCCGCTTGACCCGGCCTGGGCCTACCCAAGATCGAAAGCCGAAACCGAGGCGCTGATTTCGCGGGAGCGCGGCCAGATCAAGACGGTGACCCTGCGGCTCGCCGGCGTCTATGACGAAGACTGCCGGGCCGCCTTTATTGCCCAGCAGATCGCCCGCATCTTCGAACGCTTGCCGACCGCGTATCTGTTCGCCGGCGATATCACCGCCGGCCAGCCCTATCTGCACAAGGACGATCTCGTCGATGCAGTGGTGCGCACCGTCGACCGGCGCGCCGAACTTCCGGCCGAGACCGTGCTTCTGATCGGCGAAGAAGACACACCGTCATACGAGGAGATGCAGAAGCGCATCGGCCGGCTCATCCATGGCGAGGACTGGCGCACCCTGGCGCTGCCGAAGCAACTGACGAAGCTCGGCGCGTGGGTGCAGACGGAGGTGCTCGACCAGGACACCGACATCAAACCGTGGATGATCGAGAACTCGGACGATCATTACGAGATCGACATTTCGCGGGCCAAAACCCTGCTGGGCTGGGCGCCCAAACACAATCTGCTGGACACTCTACCGGAGATGATCCGCCGGCTGAAGCAGGACCCCACGGACTGGTATGCGGCCAACAAGCTCGATCCGCCCGTTGTCGCGGCTTCTGACCCCGAGATCGAGCAGGCCGAAAGGCGCCTCAAGGGACCGCTCGAGCGAAGCAAGGAAGAGGTCGAAGCGGCGATAAAACGGCATCGGTCGAGGACGCTCTGGGCGCCGATGACCAACGCTGCGCTTGGGCTGTGGCTGGTCACCTCTCCAATGACAATTGGCCTGTTCGATCCCGTCACAGCCGCAATGCCACCCGCTCTGGGGCACGCTGTCGCGGAGCCGCAATTGCGCAACGCAGGCCTCGGCGTCAGCGAGATCGTTTCCGGCCTGCTGGTGACGGCCTTTGCGTTGATGGGCATGTCCCGACGCTGGCGCTGGGTGCAGTGGATCACGGCGTCGCTCGGCGTTTGGGTGATGCTGGCGCCGTTGCTGTTCTGGACGACCAGCGCCGCCGCCTATGCCATCGACACGCTCGTCGGCATGCTGATCGTCGCCTTTGCGGTGATGATCCCGCCGACCCCTGGCATCAGCCGCCGCGCGCTGGCGGCCGACGACGACATTCCGCTGGGCTGGACCTATTCGCCATCGACCTTCACGCAGCGGATACCGATCGTGGCGCTGGCCTTCGTCGGCCTGTTCGTCTCGCGCTATCTCGCCGCCTTCCAAATGGGCCACGCGGATGGGCTGTGGGATCCGTTCTTCGGCCCCGGTGGCGCGCCGGTGCGCAACGGCAGCGAGGCGGTGGTGACGTCATGGGTCTCGAAGGGTTTTCCAGTCGCCGATGCCGGGCTCGGCGCCTTCGCCTATTGCCTCGATATCCTCGCCGGTGCGATCGGCGACCGACGGCGCTGGCGCACCATGCCGTGGATGGTGCTCCTGTTCGGCCTGCTGATCGTTCCGCTTGGCGTGGTCAGTGTGTCCTTCATCATCATCCAGCCACCGCTGATTGGCGCGCTGTGCACGCTCTGCATTCTCCAGGCCGCCGTCACGGTGGTGCTGATCCCTTACTCCGTCGACGAGGTGCTGGCGACCATCCAGTATCTCTGGGGCGCCACGAGGGCAGGCGAGCCGTTCTGGCGTACCTTCTGGATGGGCGGACCGGCGCTGTCGGAGAACCAGACGCCTGGCGCCGATCTCGACCGTCCGGTTTTCGAGGTGCTGAAGGAATTTGTCACCGGCGGCGTCAACTTCCCGTGGACGCTGGCAGCAAGTACGCTGCTCGGCGCCTTGCTGATGACCACGCCATTGATCTTCGGCACGCAGCCACCGCTTTACTTCAGCGATCATGTCGTCGGCTGTCTCATTATCATGGTCGCAGTCACGGCCATGGCCGAAGTGGTCCGGCCGCTACGCTTCCTCAATGTCGTGCTTGGCGCATGGGTCGCGGTGTCCCCCTTCGTGCTTGCCGGCGGTGAAACCCCGGCGATGGTGGCGGACGTTGCGATCGGTCTGGCGCTGATCGTGCTCAGCCTGCCGCGCGGCACGCGCAGTGACCAGCACTATGGCGGTTGGGATCGAGCGATTGTCTGAGCAACTCGACCTCAGCGCCTGGCAAGGCGAAGCGCGCGTGACGATCTGCAGGAGCAGGTCAAGGAAGAGATCGGATGGCCTGACAAGGCTCTGCCTGACGGGGCTAGATTTGTTCGCCGAGCAGGATCCTCGCGTCCTTGGCCGCGACGATGAACGCCTGGCGTGCGACCCTTGGCGGCTTTTCGCCGCGGATAACAGCAAGGCAGGCTGCGATTGCAGCCAGTCGCGTCTTGGACGCTGGCGTCGGCCAGTCCTTCAGCAGCACTTCAGCCGCATCGGAGACAGACAAGACAACCCTGTCACGATCGATCCGACCGGGTTGAACGACAATTGGCTTTCTGAAACGTCTCGTGCGCACGACACTCTCCAAAGCGAGGAGTATGTTAGCCGCGTCTGATCTTGTTGGCCACCTCAAATGTTAATTGCGGGAAGGCGAGGTTCGGACAACGTCCGCAAAGGCTGTGAACGACCATGATCTATTTCACGGCCGACACACATTTCAGCGATCCCCGCATTCTGCGCATCGATCGCCGCCCGTTCGGCTCGCTGGCCGAACACGATCGAGCGCTGATTTCGCTCTGGAACGAAACCGTCAGCCCGAATGACCAGATCTGGCATCTCGGCGACTTTGCCAAGGGATCGGCCGAATTCGTTGCATCGCTGCTGTCGTCTCTTCATGGCGAGAAGCATCTGATTATCGGCAACAACGATGGCGCGGCGACCATAGAGGCTGCGGGTTGGGCCAGCACACAGCATTACAAGGAACTGACGATAGACGGCAGGTTGCTGATCATTTGCCACTATCCTTTTCGCACCTGGAATCAGATCGGCAAGAAATCGATCAATCTGCATGGCCATTCCCACGGCAGGCTGAGCCCGGTCACACGCCAGTACGACGCCGGCGTCGACAGCTGGGATTTCCGCCCGGTCACCCTTTCCGCCATCCTTGCAAGCCGACGGCGGCACCCCTCCACTTCGTCATCCCAGGGCGGAGCAAGGAGCGAAGCGACGCGCGCAGACCCTGGGATCCATTCCGTGACGTCAGCCGAAGAATGCAGCGGGTCAGAATAAAAGCGCTCCGCAGCGATCCTTCGCGCCCCCCCTCTGTCCTGCCGGACATCTCCCCCACGAGGGGGGAGATTGGCCTTCATCACTGATTTCGCCAACCACCAACCGTGCAAAAAAGGGACGCTGTCCGCGAAGCTGCCGATCTCCCCCCGTGTGAGGGAGATGTCCGGCAGGACAGAGGGGGGCGCTGTCCGTCGGCGATCAAAGGTTCTGCACCGCAGCGCGCTCCAAGGTCACGGCTGGATACCAGCGTCTGCGCCCGCGCGGCGAGCCTGCCAATCCGGGCTGAACGTTCTGCCATCTGCTGCGTTCTCCCGGGGACAGGGCGCGTAGGACCGCAACATCGGCGCCCAATGGCCATAACGAGGAAGCACCGGAACGACCGATATGACCGAGCACAGAGGCACTCAGCCGAGCCAGCCAAGAGGCACCGTGATCGCATTCTCCGCGCCGGGCTGCGAGCCTCTCTACGCTCACGAGCGGGAAGCCATAGCTGCCGTCGCCCGCACCATTGCCACCCTCAAGGGGTTTGCCTTCCGGCAGGGTCTAGGCCACAGCAGCGGCAATGGCGGGCGCTTGTACTTCGTGCCGGACGACAGCTTGCTTGCCAGCGATGCGGCACGGCTGGGTATCAACGGGCCGCAAGACCTCTTCGGCGGCGTGGTGCCTTGGCGATTCGCGACCACCAAGGCCATAACCCACGAACTGGTCGACGACCTGGCCGAACGACCGAAGGAATGGTCAACCGGCTTCGGCAGAACTGTCGCCGCCGCAGTATTGCCTGGCTACACCGTGTTTTCGCGGCACGATGCGCTGCGAGCAGCGCAACGCCTGCTGAGGCATGGGCTGGCCCGGCTCAAGCCACCGCTTGCCTCGCGAGGCCAGGACCAGCACATCGTTCGCACGGTTGCTGACGTCGAGAGACTGCTCGAGCGATACCGCTCCCCCGACTTGAACGAGTACGGTCTGGTGCTCGAAGCTGACCTTCGTGACGTCGTCACTTTGAGTGTTGGCAGAACCGAGATCGACGAAACCATGGTCGCCTACTACGGCACTCAAACGACGACGACTGATAATGCGGGACAATCCGTTTATGGCGGGTCGGACCTCATTGTCGTGCGCGGCGGATGGGAAGCTCTCGAAGACCTTCAGCTTCCCCGCGCACTGGCTTCGGCAATTGCGCAGGCGAGGGCCTATGACGCGGCGATGGCTGAGTATCCTGGATTTTTCGCCTCGCGGCGTAACTACGATATCGGCCAGGGTGTCGATTCGTCGGGTATGTGGCGATCCGGTGTGCTCGAGGCCAGCTGGCGCATTGGCGGCAGCAGCACGGCCGAGCTTGCGGCAATAAAGATCATGAAGCAGGACCCGGACATCCAACTGGTGCGTGCGTCCGCGGTCAAGACGTTCGGCAATACCAGCCGGTTGCCTGACAACGCCGACGTTCACTTTCAGGGAGAAGACCCCGATGAGGGTCCGATCACGCGCTATACCGTCGTCACGAATGCGACCCGGGAGCCGCCAAGGAAAGCGGTGGTTTAGTGTCTAAAAACGCTTAGGACCAGGGAACATCCGTCGGCGGCTTGAGTTGTTCGGCATGATCCCGAAAACCAATCCGAAGGAGGAAAAAGTGATCGAGGTTATTTCTGCTCCTGAGAATGTCGCCGCATTTCGCGTTGCCGGTACCGTGACCGCGGAGGACTACGACAAGATCATCCCGACCATCGAAGAGAAACTGAGCGAACATGAAGAGATCGGCATCCTGGCCGACCTTACCGATCTGGAGGACATGACGGGCGACGCGTTGCGCCGCGATCTGCAGTACGGCTTGAGCAAACTTGGCGAACTCCACCGCTTCCAGCGTGCCGCAGTGGTGTCCGAAAAACAGTGGATCCAGGCAGCTACCGAAATGACGGGCGCACTGTTCCCGCAGATCGAGGCGCGGGTGTTCCCGGCGGACGAAAAGACCCAGGCTCTGGAGTGGGTAGCACGCGTTCAATAGCGGTATCTAGGGGAGCGGCCATGCCAACCATCTACAACAAACGACAGAATTCGGACGGGCTGTGGGAAGTCTACGACGACGAGAGCGAGGAAGCCGTCGTGGTTGACGGCATGCCGCTTTCCGGCCTCGATGAACTCGAAGCCAATGAGGCCATTCGAAAACTCAAGCGGGGTGAGGTGACTTCCGACAACATTCCGCCGACTGCCCAGTCTGGCTGGCCTCCGACCAAAGACGGCATATAATCAATGCAAGCGTCCTGCCCCGGCGCGAGCAGGTTGCAGGGGCGACGTTTCCAGTGCATTCTTGCTGTCGTCGATGACCACACAGTATCTTAACCACCAGTTGGAATGCCCTTATTGCTTGACGATAAGGCTGAGGATTCCGGCCGACGCCGGTCCTGACGACCGGATCTTTTGCGACGACTGTGGCGAATTCCTCGGGACCTGGGACGATCTGCTTACCGATTTTGAGAGGCAGGGCGGCCAGGATGGAGTGTTCCGTCTCGACAAGGGCCGTATCAAGCGGATCGATTGAGCCGATTGCTGGCGAAGCCATTTGCTCGCACCGCCGTCTCGCCAGCGTAAGCCTTGCAGCACCTGCGCGGCCTGAGGCGAAAAATTTCCAGCGGCTCGAATCATCAGGGAACTTGTTGCCGGCCGGCGGGGTTATCGGTCGCCTTCCCAGTTAGGGAGGCTAGCTCCAAACCTCAGCGGGAGACGACCATGGCAACTGCGAAAAAAGCTGCGAAAGCGACAACCAAGGGCCTTGAGGACCTGTTCCTCGACGGGCTGAAAGATCTTTACTACGCCGAAAAGAAAATACTGAGGGCGCTGCCGAAAATGGCCAAAAGCGCGGAGTCGGAAAAAGTGACTGCTGCCTTCGAAAAACATCGCATGGAGACGGAAGTTCACGTCGACCGGCTCGAGGAGGTGTTCGAGAAATTTGGCAAGGCGGCACGCGGCAAGACCTGCCCGGCGATCGACGGCATCATTGAAGAAGGCTCCGAGATCCTCGAAGACTATGACGGTGCTCCTGCGCTCGATGCCGGACTGGTCGCAGCGGCGCAAGCCGTCGAACATTACGAGATCGCCCGGTACGGCACTCTTGTCGCCTGGGCGGAACAGATGGGAAAGGCCGACGTCGCCGCCCTTCTCAAGGCAACGCTCAAGGAAGAGGTCGCGACAGACGAAGCGCTGACCGGGTTGGGCGAGGGTGGTGTCAACCAACGTGCCCTCCAAGCTGCCGCCTGATTCCTGGTGGTGACAGGCTTGCGGAGCCCAGGCGAAGATCGCCAGGCTCCGCTCGCAAGATGCAGGTAGTGCCTTGCCGTCCGGGATTCTTGAACCGGCGTGGCCGACTGGCCATTGCCAGGCTTGAATTAGCTTGAACCGGAATCTTCAAGAAGACCAATGGGTCAAAGACATTGCGCAGATGCCAGGTGAGAGAGCCCGCTATCGTTGGCGTTGGCGTTCGGCATGGCGTTGAGTGGCCGAGCGACCCGTTTAGCGAGCCCGGTCGCGGGTGATTGGAACATCTGCCGACCAACGCCGTTGATATGCTCGGCAGGCGAAAGGGGCTGCATATGTCAAAACTTCAGGCGGTGACTCCAGAGCATCTGCAGCGGCTCAAGCTCGAGGCGTCTGCTTATTTTGGTCCGAAAGTGCTCCACGAAGCATTGTTGCGTCTTTGCCAGGCTTGCGGACGCGATAGCCTTGACCGGTTCGAGAAGACCATGGTCGATAAGATCGAGGCAATGCGCGATGAGAGGGCCGATTTCGAGACAATGAAGGAATTTGCCATCGAACAGCTTTACGCCTGCGTTCGCGAGGTCAGTAGTTCGCCTGACATGAAACAGCCGCTGGAGGGAGCAGAAGCCCGAAGGACGCCTGGTCGGTCGGAAGAGCCGAAGACCCTGGAAGACCAGTTGCAGGCCGGGCTTGAGGATTCTTTTCCCGCGAGCGACCCGCCGGCGGTGGTGTCAACAGCGATATCCGGCGGGGCGAAAAAGCTGGTCGGGACTGACGAAGTCCTGAAAAAGCAGCGGGAAGAGGCGGCCAAGAACAACGACCGGTCATAGACGGCCGCCCGCCCAATCCGAGATTTTCCAGCACCTTATTTCGATGTCCGGAACGATCCAAACCTTCATGCATTTAGCTAGGTCTGCGTTCATCAACTCTTTCTTGCTGGGAGCTGGACCATTGTCCTCCAGGGGCTACCCCTTGGCCAACCAGGAAACGGACGACGTTTCCATCGTTGACCTGATACCTGCCTTGCGAGCCTTCGCCCGCACCTTCTGCCGGGTTCCCGACGATGCCGACGACCTGGTCCAGGAGACATTGACCAAAGGGCTCGCCAACATCGACAAATTTGAGCCTGGAACGCGTATGAAGTCATGGCTCTTCACCATCATGCGCAATAGCTATTATACGCGCATCAAGGCCGCCGACAGGGAAAAGCCAGGCCTGCTCGACTGCGCCTCCGCAATCCCGATTACGGAAGCGACGCAGGAGTGGTCCGTTCAGAGCAAGGAAGTCTCCAACGCGGTCCAGAGGTTGCCGGAGCATCAGCGCGAGGTCCTGATGCTGATCGGGGTCCTTGGCGTCAGCTATGAAGAAACTGCCGAAATATGCGGTTGCGCGGTTGGAACGGTAAAAAGCCGCCTTAACCGAGCGCGTGCCAGCGTGCTGGAATACCTCGGCGAAAGTTCCTTGCAGACATTGGTGGAACGACGCAATCACCTGTCAGCAGCACAGGGAAACTTCGCAGTCGACAGGCGCCGATAGCTAGTCCTGTTTCTTTGCTTTGCATCGACGCTTCTCGACAAGCGCATTCTGCAATTGAACCGCAAGGTCGGTCAGCTGGTCGGGGACCTTTTCCTGCTCGATAGCAGTCAGCAGAGATGCAATCTTCCGGTCTATTGCCAGCCGGAGTTTCGGGCTGATGCTATCGTCGCTCGAGCGAGACATAGTGTTCTCTTAACGAATCAGTCCCTTCACCAGTGTGGTGACGGCAATCAGAGTTTGCAAGGATTCGCGCGGCCTCACAGTCAGCGCCGTCCCTTGCACAGCCCGTCCCTTGCACAGCATTGTATCGAAGCTGCCGATCTCGTCGGGGAAGCCTATGCTTTCCCCTCGGGTCCTCCCGGCGCTGTTGCCGGGTGCGCTCGACATTTCGACTCTCGTGACCTCGACTGGCCACTGGTCATGATTGGCGTTTGCGGTTGCAGCAGTCAGTCTTGGGAGAGACGATCTGCGGCGTGATACTGATCGGAGTTGATCCGATTGCCATCGAGCCGGCGTTGCTCGGTGTGCTGCTTCCCAGGCTCTGCTGGACAAAGCAAAGCCGCGTTTCCTTGACCTTGTCCTTGGCCAAATCGGTCATCGCGCCGGCCGCCGGAGCCTTTATCTTGACGGCAGAGGTGATGTCTATCTTGCCGCCGGATGCCTTCTAGTCCTCCTTCGGATTGTCGGCACTCACAGGTGCCCTGTCTGTTTGGTGCGCGTGTCTCATTGACGCCCTCGTCTCTTTGACTCCCGAACAATCATTGCGCCGTAATGTTCCCTCGGATGCCACAAGAAGAAAGGCATTGCCGTCCCACAGCCGGAACGGCTTCGCGCCGTCAGCCACGACCTGCATGCCATGGGCTTCGGCGAGGCGGTGAACATCGGCACGATCCAGCGCCGTCGATCCGCGATAGGAGTAATTCAGAAGTGCTGCCACGCCTGACGGTTTCAGAACACGCGCAATTTCCTCGAAATACCGCTCCGCCAGGCCAGCCAGCACCAGATAGGGGAAGCTGTCGACAGCCAGCACGCAATCGAAGCTTGCGTTGGTAAAATCGGCGAGATCGAGACCAAAGGTCTGCCGCAGATCCACATTGCGCAGCCCGGCACATCGCCGACGAGCGACCGAAATCATCTCCAGGGATATGTCGATGCCGACGATCCGGTGCGCGGCATCCGAGAGCGCGCTTTCGAAGCGGCCGATGCCACAACCAATGTCCAGTATGTCCTGGTCGCGGCCGGTGAAGCCTTGCCGCTGCAACCATGCGACGATCTCGTCGGTGGCGGCGGTGAGTTTCTCCTCGTCTCCCAGCGAAGACAGTTGAACGCTCGCCGCCTGGGAAATCGTCGCCGCGGCATCAAAGCCGGCGGCCAGCCGCCTGACGACCGCGGCGTCAGTTTCCCATTCATCGCGTTCGTGGCGGACGGCGGCACCTGTTTGGCGCAGCGTGGTGAAGATGTCAGGCCTGTGACGAAGCAGATCGGCGATCCGCTCCAGTCTGTCGCGTTTTCGCAGGTCGGCTGAACGCATCTCCAGCGCCACATCGGCCAATTCTGCGGCATCGACCCCGGTCTCGAAGCGCAGCGCCAGTCTGGCAATGATGGCGTCGACGCAGGCGCCGTCGGCCATGCACTCCTCGATCAGCATTTTTGCGGTCGATGCCGCCTGGGGCGATGGCTTTCGTCCGGTGGCGCTCATCGAGCCATGCTCCGCGTCCAGACCTTTCGCATTGTCCATTGGTCGACGGCCCCCCAGCCATACTTGTAGCTCTCCTGGCCGCGCAGAAAATCGAACTCCCGCGCCCCTTCACGAGCCGCTTCGGCAATCGCGTGACCGATCAGGATTGCGCCGGGACTTTCCTCGGCATAGGCCGGATCAAAACCGCCAAGATAGGCGTAGGCGCGGTGGCGATGATGAAATCCGTAATAGGCGCCGACGACCGCATCGTCGATGGCAACAAGCCAGCATCGGACAAGACCCTGTGCGGCAAGCATGGGAAGCGCCTGCCGATGGAATTCTTCTGCAGCCGGATCGGCCAGGACGCCGTCGCCGCGCCCGGCCCAACGCGCGCCGTGAAGGCGGATCAGGTGATCGAAAAACGCTTTGAGATCGGCCTGCGCCGGTATGATGGAGACGCAGCCGCGCCGGCGTGCGGCATTGTGCGCGCGGCGCAACTGGCGTCTTCGCCGCGCCGGAATGCAGACCGCGAGCGCATCGTCGCCAGCGATCGGCAGCACGGGACAAGCGGCGTGGTCGACGGGTTGATCCGCCTCCAGCGCAGGGTGCGCGATAGTGAGACCGGCAGCACCGGCCGGCAGGTCCGGTAAGATCCATTGCGACCAATTGATCGCCAGAACCCGGTCGGCGATGACGGCGGCGACAGCCGCTTCGATGCCGGGGCAACACAGGACATCCAGGTAGTCGCTCAACGAAATCCCAACCGGAAGCAGTCTCGACCCGCAAGTTGCGTGTTCCAGGTAAAGCGGTGCCAATCCCACCAGATCGTCGCCTCGCCAGACGGCGATCGTCGCCAGCTCTCCGGGCGCGAATGCGCGCCACCACGGCACCAGCCAGGCGGGGCTTTGGAACGGCGTCGCTGTCCGGCTGTGCGCCCACAGCTCCCGCCAGCGCGGCGCCAGCGCCTCAAAGGCGGCCGGATCGTCGATGATCTCGGAGCGGAGCATGAAAGCCGCTCACTGCACCGCCGCCAGGCGCCTGCGGCCGGCACCAAGTCCTGCCAGCGCCTGGTAGGCGTCCATGTAAGACGAAATCATTTGGTCGAGCGAAAAGCGCCGCCGCGCCTCGGCCCGGCATGTCTCGGCATTCAGGCCGGAGGCTGCGACGATGGCCTCCGCCATCTCATGGATGTCGTTGACCAGAAAGCCCGTCTTGCCGTGTTCGACCACATCCGGCAGCGCACCGTTTGGAAAGGCGACGACCGGCGTGCCGCAGGCGAGAGCCTCCATCGCGACAAGCGAGCTGGTTTCCGCGGCAAGGCTGGGAATGACCAGGCAACGGGCGGCGTTGAGAAAGTGCCGCTTCGCGACGAAGCCGAGCGGACCGAGGAAGCGGCGGCGCTGGTCGAGGCGCGGCTGGACTTCGTCACGAAAGTACAGCGTGTGCGTTTCGTAAGGGTAGACCTTGCCGCCGATGATCAGCCGCACGCCAGCCTGTTTGGCCGCGTCCAGTGCCAGGTGGATGCCCTTTTCCGGGCAAATGCGGCTGAGCACCAGCGCGAAGTTGCGCTTGAACTGCCGACCGCTCAGCGCATCGATATCGACGCCGTTTGGAATGGGTGCCAGCAGCCTGGCACCCGGCGGCGCGGTCCTCTGTTGGGCCATCGAGACGGCGTGAAGCCATAGATCGTCGCGGACCGTGCGCAAGGCATCGGCGGGATACCAGTCGAGCGGCAGGTGCAGGCTTACCAGGGTCGGGCCATTATCAGGCAGATAGGCATCAAAATCGATGCCGTGCAGATGAACCACGTCGATCGGCCAACGGGCGCGTGCGACTTCTATCGCGGTGCGGTGAGAGCGCTGTGCCCGTTTCTTCGCCGCATCGTCGAGCACACCTGGTTCAGCAGGCGTCTCGATGAGCACGCCCGCCGCTTTCGAGCCCTGGCAACCGATCACGATGGAAGCGTGTCCCGCGCGCACGAGTGACTGGTCGAGCATCGACAGCACCTGCTCGGCACCGCCAACCGCATCCGGGCCGACTGGCGCGAGAGGGTAGGCGACGTTCAGGACGGTGAGGGTCATGGCCGGTCGAGCCCAAGCTCCTCATGCGCAGCGGCCGCGGCGTGAAGCCAAACCGCCGGCTCGAAGCCGAGCGGCAGCGCCTCGTAATAAAGCCTGCCGCTGTTCGGCAGCGCCAGGAAATCATAGGCAGGCGCCACCCGGAAACGTTCGATGCGCGCCGTGAACGGCGCCAGCGTCCGTTGCTGTGTCCGGTGGCAGGCCAGCATGCACTGCTTCCGTTCGAAAGCCGCTTCCGTAAGGTGCAATTCGATGCGCTCGCTGCCGGAACGACTGTTGAAATCCTGAAGGACCGCACCCTCAGGCCCGGCCGAATAGAACGCCATTTCGACGATGGCCGGTGCCTGGCGTCCGCCGCGGCGCAGCAAATGGCAGGCCGCATGGACGGCAAAGGCGGTCGCGTCATGATCGGGGTGACCACCTTCATAAGGATGCGTGCAGACGAAGCTGACATCGCGCTCGGCCAAAAGGCCGGTCAGTTCCCGTGCGAGCGAGCCAAGATTTCCGGCGGCCTGCTTGTCGGGATAACCGAGGCTGATCAGGGCCGTCGACGGCAATCCCGCTGCCGCCAGCGCCGCCTCCAACTCCCGATGGCGGGCCCCGGCATAGTCCTGCCACGTCTCGTAGCCGTATGCTCGCGCATCTTCAAGGTCTCGCGGCGCGCCATCGGTGACATGAACGATGCGAGATCCGCGCATGCCGGCAAGATGCCCGCCGATGCCGATGGTCTCGTCGTCCGGATGCGCGACAACGATCATGATTTCAGCACCGTCAGAGCCGCGCGGAGCAGCACCTAGCAACAAGGCCGCGAATTCGGCAAGCGGTCCGGACCTGTCAGCTGCGTGTTGCATGACACACTCATGCTGCCGAAGCCCGCACCGCTCTGACCGGCGAGGCAGCCATGGCGGGAGCGTAGCGGCGGGTCATCGTCGCGCAAAACTCCGCAAATTCCTCCGGTACCAGCGGCGGACTGGTGTGATGCGGCATCACTCCGCGGTGCTCTGGCGTGAAGCAGAAGGTGATGGTCACGTCGAAATCGGCAAGTGCTTCCATCTGCCGGTCGTACCAATCCAGCGCATTCGGCCTGAAACTGTCGGCCCACGAAAGCCCGGTGCGCAGATTGGTGACGCCCAGCCGTTTCATCCAGGCGACGGCGTCGTCCAGCCGGGGATCTTCAAAGTGGAACCATTGCACCAGCCCCATCCCGGGTGCGTAACGCAGGAATTCTTCGAGCGCGGGTTTCGGCGTGCCATCTTCGCGGAGCAGGCCCATGTAGAAGTGGCGATAGTAGGAGGAGCCTTCGGCCTCGCGATGACGCGTCGTTGCCCCCCATTCGCGCGGAAGATCGTAGAGGCTGTACCATTGCACGCGCGAGGCATTGCCGAGCAGCAGTTCGGCGCTCCGACGCAAACCCCAGAGCTGCACCTCCTCCGCCCCGAAGCTCGACACGCCAACTTCGCTGACCCATACGGGAAGATCGGTAACGGTCGAAATCTCGCCGATCTTCTGCGGCCATTCCTGAATCTGCCAGAGATTCCAGTCGAGTGGGAAACCATGCACGCCGACGGCATCGACATGATCGAGCACCCCGTATTGCTTCATGAGCGCCATGAAATCGGCATCGATCGGCGAAATGCCGCCCAGTATCCTGGTCACGGCCGGGTTTGCCGATGCGATCGCATCGGCGGCCAGTATTGCCATGTTGGCGAAGCGGCTCCAGTCGGGGTCGAGTTCGGGATCCCAATGGGATTTGTTGTTCGGCTCGTTCCAGATCATCGCGGCTTCAATCATGAAGTGGTCCTTTCGACGGGTAGACGGCGCCGCCGCCGGCCGGCTCACCGGCGGCGCGGCAGAAATAAACCTCTTGCTCCGGGTGCAGCACGATCTCGAAGCCGGCGCTGCGCAGCATCGCCTCTGTGCAGGCGCGATTGGGAATCCACCAGTTGGTCGGGTCGTCGGCATAGCGATGCTCGACGAAATGCAGCTTCGGAAACTCCGGCCGGTCGAACAGATCGTGGGTCCAGAAAGGATAATTCTCATCGAGTGCAGGCAGTTCGATGCTGCCGCGCTGCATGGATTGGAAGATCATCAGGTCGCCGGCAACGTGCTCCCGGATCAGATCGAGAGCGAGCAGCGGGTGGCGCAGGTGATAAAGCACGCCCATGAACAGGACGATGTCGAATTTCTCCCGCAGGGCGCCAACGTCGTAGACCGAAAGTTGCTGGAATTCGATGTCGCAGTCAGCGATTTCGGCGGCGAAGCGCGCCTGCGCCAGATAGGCTTCATCGAAGTCGATGCCGAGGACGCGGCCGGCGCCGCGTCGCTTCATTTCGATCGAGTAGAAGCCGGCGTTGCAGCCTATGTCGAGCACGGCCTTGCCGGACAGATCGGCAGGAATGGCGTCGGCGAACTTGCGCCATTTGATCAGCGGATAATTGCCGAGGAAATGGTCGGGGGCGGTTTCGACGCCCGCCAGTTCCATGTTGTGGAACCACGGGCCAAGGGCATCGATGCGGCGGCGGATTTCGGCGTTCGAATGCAGCATGGCTAGCCTCCTTCGCCTGGATGGCTTGGTATCTGCGCTTGCCCCGGCAGCACGAACATGAGGTTTTTCGTGTCCTCCAACGTAGTGTCGTTGTTCTCGAGCAGCCGAAGTGCGGTGCGGTAGCCGTTGAACGTGCCGACGTCGACATAGGCGGTGCCTGCCTTGACGCCGCAAGCCTCACCGCCGGCCGCCAGATAGGCGTTGATAAGGGTGCCGACATATTCGTCGCTTTGATCCCGCTCGCGCCAAAGCGCGGCAAGCTGGTGAAGTATGCGGCCCGGCATCTTGAACGCCCCCCAGATCCAGTTCGATGCAGCGCCTTGTTGCTTGACCTGGATCTCCTTCACCCGGTCATTCCCGTCGAGAACGACGGCATCGAAGAGTTCCGGGTGATCCACCGGGAAGAGCAAAAACGACAGCCGGTCGTCCGGCAGGCGGCAAAAGCCATCTTCCGGAAACCAGATCGTGTCGGGCAGGCCGACCAGAACCGTCTCGTCCGGCGCGACCAGCGGCGCGGCGCGGAAGATCGCGTCGCAAAGACCGACGGGGTTGGGCTGCACGACAAACAATGCGGCGGCGTCGCCGTAGCCGGCGGCGTAGTATTCGAGAATGTCTGATTTTCCCGATCCGATGACGAAGCAGATCTTGTCGACACCGTTGCGCACCATGCGACGCACCAGATACTCGCTCACCGCGCAAGGACGCTCGGTCTGGCCGTCGATGCGGCTGCCGACCGGCAGGAGCTCCTTTGAGAAGCCGAGCGGTTGAATGCGGCTGCCGCGGCCGGCGGCGGGCACGATGCCCAACATCAGATTGCTTCCTTCAAAGGCTCGCCCGCCGCCAAGCCCGGCAATGAATCGGACAGGAGGCGGTCCAGTTCCCTGGCGCGCTGCGCAGAGGTGTGTTCGTCCAACACCCGCTCGCGCGCCCGGCGCCGGATGGCGTCGACTTCGCTGTCAGGCAAGCCGACTGCCGCGACCACGTCGTCGGTGCTGTCCGCCAGGATGATCTCGCTGCCGGGCTGGAAAAAACTGCTCAGCCCGGGCCAGGTGTCGCTCACGATCGCCGCGCCGCAGGCTGCCGCCTCGAACAGCCTGCCCGAAGGACACCAGCCCCTCTTGGCCATCGCCTCGCGCGTCACGTTCAGCGTCAGGCGCGATGAGCAGAAGAAGGCCGGATGATCCGCAGGCGGAAGGTGCCTGACAAAGAAGATGTTTTCGCCCCACGGAAATTCCTGCGGATATTGGGCGCCGCCGATGACGAAACGGCGGTCCGGCAGGCGCGCTGCCGTGCGGACCAGCAGCTTTTCGACGCCGGCCTGGCGATCGGCCGCATACGTTCCGAGATAGGACAAATCCCCGGCGAATTCAGCCCGGGGCTGGGCCGGCCGGTGTCGGTCGGGATCGACATGGCCGTAGAGAGGCAAGACTCGGCGGGCGCCCAGCAGCGTTTTCAGCGCATCGATTGCGGTTCCCCCCGTATAACTGAGGGCGAGGTCGAAATCGTGAAGGCCCTCGGGCCCGTAATAGGCCGGTCGTAGACCTTGTTCTATCCGGGCGAGCGTGACGGGGGTGTCGAGATCGTAGAAAACCTTCAGCCCGCGACAGGCCTGCTGCGCCAGGCGCGATGCCTCCACGGCGTCGGGGCAATAGGACGTGACGATGACGACGTCGGATTCCCCGATAGCCTGTTCCGCGACATGGCGAATGTCCTCCCACTCCGGGTAGAGAACGACATTGCCACCATCGAGATGGTCAAGATCGCGTGCGCCGGCATAGTACGGGGTATTGCGTTCGAAAAAGCTGACCGACCAGCCCAGGCGACCGAGCGCACGGATCAGCCCGCGCCACAGCGTCGCGTGTCCGTTTCCCCACGAGGAGGTGACGGTGAGACCGAAAATGACCATACGCATCCGGCAGTCCTCGTCAGGCGGCTTCGTTCAGTCGGATCAGCTTGGAGCCCCAGTCACCGGACACGACCGTGGTGATCGAAGCGGGGTCGATATCGAAGCGAAAACAGTCTCCCAGCGGCAAGCCGAGCACCTTGCAGACGGCGGCTTTGATCACGTCGGCATGGCTGACCAGTGCCACGGACTGGTTCTGGTAGGGTTTGCGAAGCTGCTGCATCAGCGAGACGACACGTTGCTGGACGTCCAGCATGGTCTCGCCGCCGGGCGTCCTCGCCTGCTGGCGTTGACTGTTCCACGTCAGCCAGTCGGCGTCCTGGCTCAACTCTTCGAAGGTCTTGCCCGACCAGGCGCCGAAGTCGATCTCATCGAGTTCCTGGCGGATTGTAATCTTCTCGCGATTGCGGGCGATTGCGATCGGTTTTGCGGTTTCCATGGTTCGTTCGCGCGGGCTGCAACAGATGGCCGCCAGCGGCCGCGGCGCCATGTGGCTGGCAAGGCGCGAGGCTTGTGCCCTGCCGGTTTCGCCGAGGCAAACTCCAGCCATGCGTCCGGCAAGATAGTCGCCGACATTGTCGTGCGCCGCATGGCGGATCAAGAAGAACGTCGTCGTCATTCCGCGGCATCAAGCATCGGCTCGTCCCTCCCGGCTATGAAAGACAGCGTGCGCAGGCGTGCCTCGGCATCGGTGAACTGCTCGGGCGGCGACTTCATGAAATAGCTGCAAGGGCCGGTCAGCGCCCCCGCGATGCCGCGGTCAAGCGCCAGCTTGGCGCAGCGGACAGCGTCGATAACAACCCCGGCCGAGTTGGGCGAATCCCATACTTCCAGTTTGAGCTCTGCATTCAGCGGCACGCCGCCGAACGTCGTGCCTTCAACGCGGATGTAGGCCCATTTTCGATCGGTAAGCCAGGGCACATGGTCGCTGGGGCCGACATGGATGTTGCCGGCCTCCAGGGGGACGTCGAACTGGCTGGCTACGGATTGTGTCTTGGAGATTTTCTTCGATTCCAGCCGCTCGCGTTCCAGCATGTTGAGGAAATCGGTGTTGCCGCCGAAATTCAGCTGGTAGGTGCGGTCGATGCGGACGCCGCGCTCGCGGAACAGATTGGCGAGCAACCGGTGCACGATCGTCGCGCCGACCTGGCTTTTGATATCGTCGCCGACCAGCGGCAGACCGCGCTGCTCAAAGCGCCGGCGCCATTCCGGCCGCGATGCGATAAAAACCGGTATGCAGTTGACGAAGGCGCAGCCGGCCTCGAGCGCGCACTCTGCATAAAAACGCGTGGCTTCTTCCGAGCCGACCGGCAGATATGAGACCAGTACGTCGGCGCCGCTTTCCCGAAGCAGCGCGCTGACATTCGCGACCGGTTCTTCTGCCTCCTCGATCTCATCGCGCAGATATTTGCCGATGCCGTCAAGTGTCGGTCCGCGCTCGACGCGAACGCCGGTTGCCGCAACATCGGCAAAGCGGAAGGTATTGTTGGGCGCATTGTATATGGCTTCCGCCACATCACGCCCAACTTTGCCCTTGGCGACGTCGAAAGCACAAACCACCTCGATATCGGCGACATGATAGCCGCCAAGATCAGCATGCATCAGGCCCGGTATCGGCTCATTGCCTCTGGCGTCCCGATAATATGAGAGGCCCTGGACAAGGGAGGATGCGCAATTGCCGACGCCGGCTATTCCAATCCGTACCTTTTTTGATCCCACGAAACTGCCGCCATCGCTGTTGAAGGTAAGTTCCTCGCGCCGAACTGTCAGCTGCCAGGAATGTTCCTTGCGACCTGGAAAAATCACCAACCTCTTCGGATCAAAGTTGCGCCCTGTATTTTGCGTTGCCTAGGCCGATCGAAGCCTGAGCGACGCGAGCCTCAATCGAGCGTTCGCAGCATATCCGCTTCTTTTTCCAGAATGGTGGCCACTTCCTCGCGCTCAAGATGCGTCATCATCAGGCTCACACAGCATTCGAGGTAGGTGATCGAGGCACGTCTCAGAAAGGCAGCCGCTTCCCGTTCTGCCATTTGCTCGATGTCCCTGGCGGATCGTTTTCGATGCACGGGTCCGTTCTCCCTGCCGATATTCGCCCAACGGCGAGCTAGACCGGATGTTCCCACAACGAGAAAAAGTGAAGACGCCTGTCGGGATGGTCTCACCATGCCCGAGGGCATAGCTCTCCCCGACTTCAGGCCGGCAGGTTTTGCAGTCGGCCTGAAACGGACCTCACGCTTGTCGCAGTTGGGGAGATTCGATCCTCGTTACGGCTGGCCTCGAGCTCCATGAAATAGCTGATCGTCTGCATCAGGCCTTGCTTGAGTGGCACCTTTGGCGACCAGTCGAGAAGGGCTTTTGCACGGGAAATGTCCGGTTGCCTCCGGCGAGGATCGTCTTGCGGCAGTGGCAGGAATTTGAAGGCCGAGTTGCTGTGGGTCATATCCCTCACCAATCCGGCCAGTTGAAGAACGGTGAATTCCCCGGGATTGCCCAAATTGACCGGTTGGTTCGGATTGGGATCGACATCCATGAGGCGGACCAGACCCTCGACCAGATCGGAGACGTAGCAGAACGACCTGGTCTGCAGCCCGTCGCCGAAAATCGTCAGCGGTCTCTTCTCGAGCGCCTGCATCACCAGGTTCGAGACGATCCGGCCGTCGGCAGGATCCATCCGCGGACCATAGGTGTTGAAGATGCGCGCGACCCGGATGTCGGCCGTTTCGGTTCTCAAATAGTCGAAGCACAAGGTTTCGGCGGTTCGCTTGCCCTCGTCATAGCAGGCACGAGGACCGGTGCAGTTCACGTGACCCACATAGTCTTCCGTTTGCGGGTGCTGTTCCGGATCGCCATACACTTCGCTTGTCGATGCCTGCAGGAGGCGCGCATTGTTTCGGGCGGCAAGCTCAAGCAGATTGAGGGTTCCGATCACGCAGGTCCGCGTGGTGTGAATCGGGTCAGCCTGGTAGCGCGGCGGCGATGCGGCGCACGCCAGGTTGAAAATGCGGTCGACCGGCTCAGCAAGGTCCAATGGTCGGCAAATATCCTGCTCGATCAGCCGGAAACGAGGACTGTCCAGCATCGAGACGATGTTTTCCATCCGACCGGTAAGAAAATTGTCGACACAGATCACACGGCACCCGGCCTGAAGCAGTGTCTCGCAAAGATGCGAACCGAGGAAACCCGCGCCGCCGGCGACAAGCGCCGTTCTGGTCCGTTGTGTCCTTCTTGATTGCCGCATCTCTATTTTCTCCTGTCTGCCAGTCATGCTGCACTTTCGATGTTCAGATCGAGCGCTGGACGTGCCGATCTTGGCCGCGCCAGCAGCGAAACGAATTCGCGGGCTCTCGCGGCGCTTGTATGTGCCGCCAGGATCGTTGCACGCGCTCGCTTGGCCAAAGCAAGCCTGACGCGGTCGGATTGGCTGGACAGGATATCGATCACGTCTTCGGCTTGGCCCGCCGTGTTGATCGTGGCTGTCGGAAAGAAGCTGTCCAGACCGGTCCAGCGATCGCTGATGATCGCTGTGCCACAGGCAGCCGCCTCGAAGAGGCGTACGCTGGGAGACCACCCAGCCGCTATCATGGAGCTGCGCGTGACGTTCAACGTATAGCGCTGGCGGCTGTAGAACGAGGCGTGGTCCGCCGGCGGCAGGTGCTCGATGCGATCGACGTTGCTTGGCCAGACGGTCTCGGACGGGAATTGCGAGCCGGCCACGACGAAGCGACGGTCCGGCATGCGTCTTGCCGGTTCGAGCAGGAGAGCATCCAGCGTCGCCTGCCGGTCCGAGCTGTAAGTGCCGAGATAGCCAAGGTCCCAGCAGATCGGATCGGCCGTTCGGCGATGCCGCTCCGGGTCGACGGAGCAGTAGAGCGGCTCCGCGCACCGTGCACCGAAGTCCGCCGCCAATCGGGCGAGTGTTGGCCCGCCGGTGAACGAGAAATAGACGTCGAAATACGGGATCTGCCGCCGGCATAGGTAGTCGCAATCATCCGCGGCGAGCTTGGCCAGCGTGACCGGCGTGTCGATGTCGTAGAAGCAGAACTGGCCCGTGCACAGGGACGCGACGATGTCGATGACGGCTCGCCCCTCCGGAACGAACGACCCAACCACTACGACATCGGCCTGTTGCAGAGAGCCGGCATAGGTCCGACGAAGATCGTTCGCCGTTTCGTAGTAGCGCAACGTGCAGAAATCCGGGTCGCGCAGATCGCGATGGTTCGCGTACCACGGCACGTCGCGCTCCAGGAAGGTGACGCGATGGCCGAGCTCGTGCAGGCCCTTCAGCAACCCCCTAAAGGTCGTGGCATGGCCGTTTCCCCATGAAGAGGACAACGACAGGCCAAGAAAGACGATGTCGAGCCGCTGGGTCATTCCGCTGCCTCCACGGTGGGGCGCTCGAAATGACGCCTGAAGACAGCGTCGGCGACAGCGGCCCTTAACGCATAGGTATGCTCGGCGAGAACACGCCGAAGCGCAGATGCGCCGATCGCCCTTGCCCGCTGGGGGGTGAGGGTGCGCAAGATCTCAGTGACATCATTACCATCGCGCGCCACCAGGATCTCTTCCCCGGGGGCCAGGAACAATTCGACGCCGAGCCAGGCATCGGTGATGAGGCATGCGCCGGCACCGGCAGCCTCGAAGACGCGCGTGGCAGGCGAAAAGCCGTTGGCGACCATGCTGTCGCGGCTGATGTTCAGCACCGCCTTGGGGGTGACGTTGAACGCATTATGGTCCCGCGTCCCGACGTGGCCGAGCCATGCGACATTTGCCGGCAGCTGCTTGTCACCCCAACCAGATCCGCCGAGCAGGAAACGCTGACCGCCCGAACGGTTGGCCGGATCGAGGAAGAAGGCTTCGACGCGTGCTTCACGGTCCGGCAGGCGGTTGCCGAGAAAGGCGAGGTCGCAGGCGAAACGCTTGTCCTTCGCGACCGGATGGTGCGTTTCGGGATCGAGCGCGTTGTAGATCGGCACGCACTCGGCAGCCCCCAGCGCACGATAGGCCCAGACGACCGGATCGCCGCCGCCATAGGTGAGGACAAGGTCGATCTCCCGCAACGCGCGGTGCAGGGGGTGATCCGGCTCGTCGCGCAATTGGCCCAGAGTGGCCGGTGCGTCGACATCCCAGAACACCGTCAGCGCATCCGTCCGGGCGTGGTCGAGTACGGCGCGCAGCAGCGCCTCGTCTTCGAAGCCGACTCCGCTGGCCTTGACGACGATATCAGCTTCGCCTGCGCTTGCTGCCACCTGCATCAGCGCATGCGGGGTCGCCTCGTAGATGACGACGTTGCACCAGTCCGGTGCCTCGATATCGCGGTTCTTCTGCCGGTCGTAAACGTCCGGTTCATAGAACGTGATCTCGTAGCCGAGCTGAGAAAGAGCCTTCAGCAATCCGCGGTAATAAGTCGCCGCGCCGTTCCAATAGGACGACAGCAGGCTCGATCCATAAAATGCAATCTTCATGCGACTGTCTCCTCTATGGCGATGCGATCGATGGCCTGGCGGTTGCCGCATTCGGCGAGCACGTCGAACAACTCGTCCGCCCGGTGGCGGCAAGTGTGTCGCCTCCCGATGGTTTCGAGGCCCGATTTCACCAGAGAGGCGGCCAGGTGGGCATCATCCAGCACGTCGCGAAGATGACGGCACATCTCGGACCCGTCGCGCGCGAAAAGAAAGTCGATACCTGGCCTGAAGAGTTGTTCGACATCGGCCCAAGGCGCCGACACGAGCGGGATGCCACAGGCGAGCGCCTCGAACATGCGGATCGTCGGGATGCCGGGCAGGTTCTCCCGATACGGGCGCCGCGGGATGTGGACGGTAACGCGGTGGGCCGCGAATGCCTTGGGCACGTCGGCATTGGCAATCCAGCCTTCGTATTCCAGGCCGGCGGCAGCAAGATCGGCGAGCGCTTCGCGTGGATAGCGCACGCCATGAACAGTGCCACGCAGGCGAAGTTCTTCCACCGGATCGATCAGGAATTCCTTGATTTCGGCACTGCGCTCGTCATCGCCCCAGTTGCCGATCCAGATCAGATCGGCAGTCGGGTCGATCTCCGGGTGAGGCTTGAACAGGCGCTCATCCGCCGCCTCGTGCCAGGTGAAGGCACGTTTGCCCCAGCCGGCGCGAAGATAGCTTTCCCGCAACGCCTCGCCGAAGGCGAGCACGCCGTCATAATGCTCCAGCCGCAGGGCCGAGATCGCCTGCGTCGCCGACACGGCGCGATGGTGGGTGTCATGGAACAGAAGCGTGAAACCGCCTCCATTCGCCTTGGCCCCGCCGATGCGCTCGACAAGTTCCGGGTCAGTCCATTCGTGGACGATCACCACATCGGCGTCGGCAATCCAGCTTTCATGGTCGAAGGACGCGTCGTAGGTCACCGGCATCAGCTCCGGAAAATCTTTTCTGAAGCGCTCGACCGCGTAGGGCCCTTTCTCTGCCAGCAGGTTCGAACGGCTCCAGCCATCTGCTGGCTCCAGCGCGATCGCCTGGTGCCCGCGTGCAACAAGCTCCCGCATGATGCCGCGCAGGAAATGTGCGTTGCCGTGGTTCCAGTCGGAAACGACCGAATGGGTATAGAACAGGAACCGCATTGTCAGCGTTCCGCAACGGCCAGGGCGGCCCGATCGTAGATGTCGTGCATGGCCGCCGCCTGCCTTGCTGGTGAAAACTTGCGCGCTCGGCGTGCGGCGGCTTCGCCGAGCCGGCGCCTGTGTTGGGCATCGTCAGAGAGACAATCGATGCACCTGGCGAGATCGCCTGGATCGTGGACTTCGTAGAACAAAGCCGCGCCATTCCACAATTCGCGATAGTTCGGGATGTCGGCAAGCACCAAAGGTGTCGCCGACGTCGCTGCCTCCAGTGCGGCAAGGCCAAATGGTTCATAAATGGAGGGCGATACGAAGATGCCGGCCCGCGCCATCAAGCGACGCACCTCGTCGTGGCAGACCGAGCCCAGAGCAACGACATTGCTGAAATTGACACGTTGGCCATCGCCGCCCTCGATCGGCCCGGCAACGAAGACTGGCCATTTCGTCAGCGCTGCTGCCTGGTCCAGCGTAGCTGCGTTCTTTCCTTCGTCCCACCAGCGCGCGGCGGCGAGAACCACCGGTTCGCGTCGCTCTGCCTCTGGACCCGGCCGTGTGCCGTTGCTGACAACGCTCAGGCGGGCGATCGGCCCGTAGCAGGCCTCGAGCATGTCGGCATGGCTGCGGCTGGGTGCGACTACCGCATTGGCCCAATCGAAGCCGCGTCTGTTGCGGTCCTTCTGCCAGGCCCATTCGCCGTCTGCAGCCCGCCCCCTGACGGCGTGGAGCCAGGTCACGACGCATGAGTGCGAGACCGCCACGACCGGGCAGGGCAGATCAAGTCCCACCGCCTGCGTCGGCGCGTTGAGATGGACGAGGTCGATCGCGTAATCGCCAACGAGCGCGCGCAGTTCCTGCGGCAACGTTTCCAGATCGTCCTCATTGCGGGTCATCCAGTCCGGCGGTGTCTTGAGCCACGCCAGGCCGGCGAAAGCCTGTGCCTCCTTCGCCTGCTCCTCCGACGGTTCCGGGCCCAGCCCGGCGAGCACGATGCTGTCGCCGCCATGAGCCAACTCCCGCGCCAGATCAAGCGCGTAGCGCCAGACGCCGCCGACGGCATCGACGGTCATCAGGATTCGCCGCGGTCGGCGGATCAGTGACTGCAACATGTCGCCTCCAACTCGGCCAGCGCGCGGGGGCGCTTCTCCTGGATATCGCTGAACGTCCGGAACGAGGCCAGATAATGCTCGTGGGCGCGCTCCCAGGCGAGATCGTCGGGCTCGCCCCAGAGCTCGCGATAGCTGGGCGAACTGGGATAGGGATAGAGCGGCACCGGCTCGTTGGCCCACACGCCGCGGTCGATGAGGTGCTTGCGCCAGTGGTCGACCAGAGCCGGATCGTCCTCGACGACGCCGATCAGATTGGCTTGGACGAACGGAACGTGACGTCGTGCATCGACCAGCAAAGCGGCCAGTTCCTCGGTGCCCAGCCGGCAACGCTTTGCCAGCATGGCCCGGCCTTCCACCGTCAGGCTTTCAAGGCCGGCTTCGATCGAAACGCAGCCGGCCGCACCAAGCAATTCCAGGAGCTCCGGTTTCCAAAGATCGATGCGGGTCTGCACGCCGAATTTGACGTCGCGATCGACCAGTGCCTCCAGCAGCGCCTTCTGCGGCAGGAATATCTCGTCGATAAAATAGATGTAGCCGACGCCTTGCCAGATCAGCCGATCGATTTCAGCGATGATCGCATCGTGGCTCCTGCGGCGGTAGGCGTCGCGGAAATCCATCTTGGCGCAGAAGCTGCAATTGTAGGGGCAGCCGCGAGATGCCTCGACCTCCGCGCCGAAACCCAGCTGATTGTCATCGAATCGGTGGTGATGGTGCGAATGCGCGGCTATCCAATCGGACGGCCAGCTGAGCGGCGGATGATCGACAAACGAACTGGTGTTGACGCCGCCATTGCCGACAAGTTTTCCCTCGTCGAGGTGGGCGGTGTGGGGCACGGCGCTCCAATCGTCACCGCGGGCGAGTTCTGCGACGACCTCTTCGCATTCGCCGCGCACGACGACATCGACGCCCAGCTTGCGCAGCGTCGGCGCCGGCGTTGCCGAGCCGTGCGGCCCGACAGCCACTGTGCGGCCGCCGTGCCCGGCGAGGCGGCTGAGGAAGTCGGCGGGTACACGCAGCTCGGGCGGCGCGCAGCGCCAAAACAAATAGGTCGGCGCCGTGCTGACGACGGTCATGGCCGGTGCGAAAGCGGCGACGCGATCGGCAAGTGCCGCGTTGTCGAGCTTCTGGATTTGCCCGTCCAGCATCAGCACCTGATGGCCGTCGGCCTCCAGCGAGGCTTTCGAGTAGCCCAATTCCAGCGGCAGATGTGGCTGGCGGCAGCCGAAATAGATGCTGTCCTCGTAGGTCCAGAACGGATTGACCAGGGCGACTTTCATGCCACGTACCTCGCTGGTTCAGGCTCGAGGCGATGACGCCGGAGCCAGTCGGCGAGATCGCGGACGCCGTCGCGCCAGGAGACATGCGCTTTCCAGTCGAGCGTCGCTTCTAACTTGCGGGTATCGGCGACAAAGAAAGGTTGGTCGCCGGTGCGTTCCCGGTCGTAGCGGATCGCGAGGTTCCGCCCGGTCAGCTCGCCGATCTCCTCGATCAGCATGCGCAGGCTGACGGCGTTGCCCGGTCCGCCACCGAGATTGAATGCCTGGCCCTTGATGTCGTCGATCCGGGCAAGTACCCCGCGATAGGCCGCAACGGCGTCGCTGACATGAAGGATATCGCGCACCTGCTTGCCGTTGCCGTAGATCGTGATCGGCCGGCCGGAAAGCGCGCTGAGCAGAAAATGGGCGACCCAGCCCTGGTCCTCCGTGCCGAACTGGCGCGGCCCGTAGATGCAGCTCATGCGCAGGACCGCGGTCGGCAGATTGTACGACTTGGCATAATCGAGCACATATTGGTCGGCCGCGCCTTTGGAGCAGCCATAGGGGGTGCAGAAATCCAGGCCGCAGGCCTCGTCTATGCCGTTGGCGCGGATGCCGGCATCGCAGGGCACGCACCGATCGTCCTCTTCGCGCACTGTGACGTCGGGCAGGCCGCCATAGACCTTGTTGGTGCTGGCGAAGATCACGGGAATGCGTCTGCCGCTGCGGCGAGCCGCTTCCAGGACGTTGAAGGTTCCGCGAAGATTGATGTCGAAATCTTCGCTTGGCTGGACGAGGCTCGTGGTGACGGCGGTCTGCGCGGCGAGATGGAATATCGCCCTGGCATGCACCAAAAGCGGCGCCAGCACGTCTGCGTCCCGGACATCGGCGGTTTCCACGGCAAGTTGATTGCCGTGCTTCTGCGCCAGCCAGGCCAGGTTCTGATCGACGCCCGGGCGGCTGAGATTGTCGATGACCAGCACTGGCACCCCATCCGACAACAGGCTGTCGGCGAGGTTAGAGCCGATGAAGCCGCTGCCGCCGACGATGGCAACCGGCGCTTCACGAAAACCGTCCGGCCTCATGATACCAGTCCCCGCTCTTCGAGTTCCCGTTTCATGTCGGCGCCGCGGTCGATGGCGGCCGTGTTGCGCACCCATGCGACGAACTCGTCGAGTGAATCCTCCAGCCGGTGCTGCGGCTCGAAACCGAGCAGTTCGCGCGCCTTCGAGATGTCGGCGAAGCAATTGCGGATATCGCCGGCGCGCGCCTTGCCGAGAATTTCAGGCCGATGGTCCGGCACACCCATGGCGTCGGCGAGCAGCCGGGCGACCTCGCTGATCGCATAGGAACGTCCGCTGCCGATGTTGATGACGTGGCCGCGCGCCTGGCGTTGTTCCAGCGCCAGGCGGAACGCGCGGGCGACGTCACGCACATGCACGAAATCGCGTTTCTGCTCGCCATCTTCGAAAATCATCGGCCGCTGGCCGTTGGCGAGGCGTGAAGCGAAATTCGCCAGAACGCCGGTGTAAGGATTTGACAGCGCCTGTCCGGCGCCGAACACGTTGAACAGGCGCAGCGCCACCGCATCGACGCCATAGGCATCGCCGAAGATCAGCACGGCGCGCTCCTGGGCATATTTCGTCAGCGCATAGATCGAGGCGAGGTCGACCGGCTTTTCCTCGTCTGTCGGCAGCGGCGACAGGCTTTCATCCGCCGCCGACAGCGGATTCCATTGGCCGCTCTTGACGTCGCTGGCCTGCCGCCGTGCATTATCGACGCGCCGACCGCCTGGCGTGGCATAGAGACCCTCGCCGTAGACGCTCATTGAGGAGGCGACGACGATCCTCTCGACCGGATGCTTGATCAGTGCCTCGAGCAGGGTGGCGGTGCCGAGGTCGTTGGCGCCGACATAGCGGGCGATCTCGTACATGGACTGGCCGACGCCGACCTCGGCGGCGAGATGAACGGTGGCGTCGACGCCCTGCAGCGCCTCGGCGACGGCGGCGCCATCGCGAACGTCACCTTTGATCAGTTCGGCTCCTGCCGGCAGGCTGATCGCCTCGCTGCCGTGCACCTGTTCCAGCAGCGCATCGAGAATGCAGACGGCATAACCATGTTCAACGAGTTCCTGGACGACGTGGCGGCCGATGAAACCGCACCCTCCTGTAACCAGTATGCGTTTCACGACAACTCCTTACGCAGTTGGCCTTGGCGCCCCGAACTGTTTGGCAAAAGGTTTGTTCCCTCTGCTTCAACAAAGATGGTTTTGGCGAGGCTGCAACCTGAGGTGAACGCATGGCGAACGAGCCTTGGGCGATGCGCTGGAACATTGCAGCTTCTTTGGTGTTAGGGGCGGTCATCCGGGTCCGTGGGCGGCCCGTGGGCGCAAGCCAGGAGGCCACACGCCTGCAAGGTCTGGATCAAAGGAGGTTCCAATGTCTGAATCGAAGACAACCACCAATCATGACGAGATCCGCCAATGGGCCGAAGATCGTGGTGGCCGACCGGCGGTTGTACGAACCAGGGGCGAGGGCGGCATCTTGCGGATCGATTTTGGCGAGCCCGAGGAGAAGCTCGAACCCATCGAATGGGATGAGTTCTTCCGGATCTTCGACGAGAACGATCTGACTTTCCTTTACCAGGACGAAACCGGCTCCGGAAAAAACAGCCGGTTCAACAAATTCATCGACCGCAAGAACGGCTGAGGAAGCTGCTACTCAGCGCTGTCGGGTAACTCTTAGGCGCGCCTCTCGTTCTGATAGAGGACTTAACTATAGATGGCTGTTTTCGCCTACTTTTCAGACTGTTAGAAAACCAATCTCAGTGCAGCAGGCTGGTTCCGCCCGATCCGGCAATGTTTCGCATGATGCCGTTCAGCCAGTCTTCGGTCGATACACCGGGCCGCCGCCTGTCGATGTCGCCGATGGCGCGCTCCAGTGTTCGCTCGACCAGCCGATCGGAAGCACCGACGTCGCCCAGAAGCAGCCGCGCCGCGAGCCTGAGCTTCGGCAGAAGTGAAAACACGTTGTCCGACAAGTTCACGGCAGGGCGACCGGCAAGGGCGGATTTTTCCGGAGGAAACAAGGCGTCGAAGACGGCGTAGCTATCCGACGATTTTCGAAGATTGCTGGCGTGGCGGAGACGTTCGGGAATGACGATGTCCTCGTCACCGCTGAAAAAGACGAAGGGAACGCCGCGGCGCATCAGTTCGTCGGCGATCGGAAACACCCGCCGGCCGTTGAGATTGACGTCGAGGATCGCGGCCTCGGCCACCTCGGTATGCATGGAGGCGTGTTCGACCGTCGCCGCAGGGCCAAGGACGACCGCGCCCATATTGCCGAAATATCTTGCAAGATCGCCGGCCAATACCCAATCGTCTTCGACAATCAGGATGCGCACTCCTCGGAGATCGCGCACCTCATCGCCCTTTCTTCGAGCGGGATTTGCAAGTGTCCGCACGGGCCTGTTCGGAATCTTCCTGCAAGGCTGCTTGCAATCGCTTCGCCAAAACAAGCATGCGCGGCGGAATGGATTCGTTTCCCGGCAAACTCAGCAGATCCTCGAAGCGCAACGACGCTCGTCTTGTCAGCTTCAGCTCAGGTGTGCGCTTTGACATTGGAGTTCCACAATAATCCCGACTTTAACGCCGTCTGCACGGACTTGTTCCGGCCCTCGCGCACGTTATATGCTGGGCGTTGCGTTCAGCCCGGTCGTGGGCTTTGGGTCGATTTGGCGGCCTTGTCGTCTAGGCTGTTCAACCGAGGGCTTGCGGTGACATCTCAGGTGAAGAGATTTCCAATTGTGGGCGTCGGCGCGTCGGCCGGCGGCATTCCTGCAATGGAGGGCCTGTTCAAAGGCATCACCGGCCAGCCCGGCATGGCGTTCGTCATCGTCACCCATCTCAGCCCCGAGCGCGAAAGCCTGCTTCATGAGGTCGTCGGACGTTACACGCAACTCCCGGTTGTCGTCGTCGAGGACGCCACCACTGTCCTGTCCGACCACGTCTATGTGATGCCGCAAAACGTCGTTCTCACGATCGAGCGGGGAGTGCTGCACCTGCGGCCATCCAACGTGCTCAGCCGCGAGCGCAAGCCGATCGATATCTTTTTTAGCGCGTTGGCGGAGGATCAGGGCGAATATGCGGTTGGCGTCATTTTGTCGGGCGGCGATTCCGATGGCACGCTTGGCGCCAAGGCGATCAAGGAGCGTGGCGGACTGACGGTCGCCCAGGCTCCCGACGGCTACGGTCCGCGCAACCCGGACATGCCGAAAAGTGCGATCTCCAGCGGGCTGATCGACATTGCGGCGCCGGCGGAGGAGATCGGCGCGAAGCTCGAGGGGTTCGCCCGCAGCTTCGACATGCTGAACGGCGTTGCCGGAGGCGGCGAGCACGAGTCGGCAGAACTGGGTCGGCTCCGCGACGAGATCTACGGCATTCTGCAGGGCCAATCCGGCCACGATTTCTCAGGCTATAAGACCAAGACATTCCTGCGGCGCATCAAGCGGCGCATGCAAATCGGACAGCTTGATTCCATTGAAGAGTATGTTGAATGGCTGAAGAAGGACCCACGCGAGGTGGCGAACCTTTTTCGTGACCTTTTGATCAATGTCACCGATTTTTTCCGTGATCCCGACGCGTTCAAGCTGCTCGAGGAGAAGGTCGTACCGCAGCTGTTCGAGGGCAAGACCGCCAGCGACGCCGTCAGGATCTGGGTGCCTGGCTGCGCCACCGGCGAGGAGGTGTTCTCGATCGGCATGCTGTTGCGCGAACACATGGAGACGCTTTCGGTTGTGCCACGCGTCCAGATATTTGCGACCGACATCGATGAGCCCGCGCTTGCGGTGGCGCGCGCGGCGCGTTACCCGGCGGCATTGCTGCAGGGCGTCTCGCCCGAGCGCAGGCAGCGTTTTTTCAGCAGCGACGGCGAGAGCCACGTGCTTGCCAACGAGGTCCGGGAGCTGTGCGTCTTTTCCCCTCACAGCATCGTCCGCGACCCGCCTTTTTCACGCATGGACATGGTTTCATGCCGCAACCTGCTGATCTATTTCGGCTCGGACATCCAGAGCCGGGTCATTCCGATCTTCCACTACGCGTTGAAGCCGGGCGGTTATCTTTTCCTCGGCACGTCCGAAAGCGTCGGCCAGCACGACGACCTCTTCGCCACCGTCGACAAGAAGCAGCGCATTTTTCAGGCGCGCGAGCATGCCTCGCCACACATTAGGCTGCCGATGCTGATCGGCGATGGCCGTTCAGGCGCCTTCCTGCCTGAAGGAACGGGGCCGAACAAGCGAACCGCCAGCTATCCGCTTCGACAGGCGGTCGAGGCACAAGTGCTGGAGCGTTTCGCGCCGCCGCATGTCGTGGTGAATGGCGACGGTGACGTCGTCTACTATTCGGCCCGGACCGGCAGCTATCTCGAGGCGCCGCAAGGCATTCCGAGCCGGCAGGTGCTGACTTTGGCCCGCGCCGGCCTAAGGCTCGACCTGCGCGCAGCGTTGCGGGAAGCCGCCACGACGCGCCGCACTGTCGTGCGCGAAAATGTCGTCGTCGACGAGGACGACGAACAGGCCCAGTCGATCAAACTCACTGTCGAGCCCCTGGCGGAACGCGGCAAGGGCGAACGGCTTTATCTCGTCCTGTTCGAACCGACGGGGCCGGTGCAGGCGCGGTCCGATGTTGGGCCCGAAAACCGTAGCAGCGAAGGCACTGCCGATCTCGAGCGGGAGCTGCGCGAAACCCGGGAGCGACTGCAATCGACGATCGAGGAGTACGAAACCGCACTGGAAGAAGTGAAATCCTCGAACGAGGAACTGGTCTCCGTCAACGAGGAGGCGCAGTCGACCAATGAGGAGCTCGAGGCCTCGAAGGAGGAGATGCAGTCGCTCAACGAGGAACTCAACACCATCAATTCGGAACTGACCAACAAGATAGAGGAGCTCGATCGCGCCAACAGCGATTTGCGCAATCTGTTCGAGAGCACGAAGATCGCAACCATTTTCCTCGATCGCAATCTGGTGGTGCGGACCTTTACTCCGCCGGCCTCGTCCTTCTTCAGCCTGCGTCCCTCCGACGTCGGCCGGCCGCTGACCGAGCTTTCGAGCCAGCTCGACTATCCCGAGCTGAAACCGCATATCGATGCCGTCTTCGAAACCGGACAGACCCTGAACCATCATCTGGCGCGCGACAACCAGGGCCGGTTTTATATGGTTCGCATCAATCCGTATCGCGACAAGGACGACAGGATCCAGGGCGTCGTGGTCACGCTGGTCGACGTCACCACATTGGCCGAGACGGAAGAGCAAAACCGGGTGCTCATTTCGGAGCTGAACCACCGCGTCAAGAACATGCTGGCGGTGGTCGCCAGCATCGCCAACCGCACCCGTGAAAGTTCGGAATCGAAGGAAGAGTTCGCCGAAGCGCTGATCGGTCGCCTGCACGCCATGTCGCGGGCTTACGGTCTGCTGTCGAAGGAGCGCTGGAAAGAAGCTTCGATCAACGAACTGCTGCATCAGGAGCTCGAAGCTTTCAGCATTGACCGATTCGAACTTGACGGCGCTGAAGTGAAGCTTAGCCCGCAACAGGGTCTTTCCCTCAGCATGGCCATTCATGAACTGGCGACCAACGCCGCCAAATATGGCGCGCTGTCGAAGCCCGAGGGCAGGGTCGTTCTGAAATGGTCCGGCGAGGGCGATGTTTTCACGCTCGCCTGGCGCGAGAGAGGCGGGCCGCCGGTCAGAAAGCCCGAAATTAACGGCTTCGGGCTTTCGCTGTTGCAGGGCGAGATCGGCTACCGGCTGGGCGGAAACGTCGAGACCACCTTTAATCGTGACGGTCTTGAGGTCCAGATCACATTCCCGATGATGCGCAAGGAGGCGCCGTGACCGACCGGCTGCGCGTTCTGGTGGTCGAGGATGAATGGCTGATCGCCGAGGACGTCGCTGCTTGTCTGCGCGCTTCGGGACATCAGGTGATTGGCCCGGCCCCTTCGGTGGCGGCGGCCCTTGGCCTTATCGGCGAAAATCCCGTCGACGTGGCGCTGCTGGATGTTCAACTGCATGGCGAAACGAGCCTAGCGATCGCAGAAGAACTAAAAACCCGCCATATTCCGTTCGCGTGCCTGACCGGCTTTGGGCCGCGCGATGTTCCATCCGCGTTCGCCAACGCTAGATTTGTTCGCAAGCCGGCAGATCAGGCGGCCATTCTCAGAGCCTTGGCGGAATTGGTCCCGACGTCCTAGCTCGTTTGCCCTTCAGTCCAGCGGCTTTTCGGTCGGTCGCGGCGTGGCGCCTTGCTGGCGCGGCCGGCCGGAATTGCGGTTGGCCACCGGATTGTCCAGCGGAGCGGTCGAGGGCTTCGATGTTCCCGCGGTTTTTGGCGTTGGTGGCCTGGCTCCGGCATCCGTATCGTCAGCATCCCGGCTTGGACGTCGCAAGCCAGCGGCATTTGCCTGCCGGATTGCCGGTTTCGATGTGGTTTTCTTGTTGGCCATGGTGTCTCCTTCCTGCTGCGACGGAAACAACGGAGGCTTCGTTCACCGCTCGCAGCCCTGGGTGTCAACCTCCGGCACGGTGCGAAGTTCCACGACCTGCCGCTGGATGGGAACCATTTTCGATACTGGCTGTTCGGCTCGCAGGAAGGAGCCGGACATGGAGCGACGTAACGCCATACTTTCGCTGGTGATAGCAGCGATCATCATCGTCGGCTTTCTCATCGGCTTTTTGTATGCCGATATGGGCTGGCGCACCTCGCCACTCGAAAGAGCCCAGGAGCAAAACCAGGGTGGGAACGCCCCGGCCGACACCTCGCCTGCCGCGGGCATCGAAAAGAACCCCCAAGAGAATACCGAGATGCCGGATCAGCAATAACCGCGATCTTTCCGGCAGGAACCGGGCAAGCTGGATGGTCTTGCCAGAACCAATGGCTGTATCGCTGGTGATATCGGACTTACGGTGGCTGCTGGTACCCGGCTGCCAACGCAGCGGCCTCTTCGTCCGTCGTTGAAATCTCTCCTGCTGACGTAAGCGATTTCTGGCATTTGCGTATGGGAAGCACGGCGTGCTCAGTCTGCGGAGACGAGAGCCGGCCGATCCTGCTGCTTCTTGCCAACGCATCCTGATTGGCCCTTGCTGCGAGCCACTCCGCCCGCTCCCGCGGCAAGCCGATAAGGCAAATACCAGCGAAGTGCGCCGGCACATCCACGGTCGTATCGAACACGGCCCATGTGTTGGTCGGTTCCTGAACGGGCAAAAACCTCATAACAGCTCCTGCTAATATATAGCACGAACTTACGGACGGAGCACTGTTCAGGCATCAACCAAACGAAGGAGAGTTTGTCGTTTCGCCGCGGGGCCTCGGCAAAACCCTCAAAGTGTCAACTGGCCTTGGGAGCGCTGCTCGGGACCAGGAATCCACCCTTTAGCAACTCCAGGGCGTCGAGCGCCTCCTCATCCAGCAAATCTGTCAAAGCCACCCCCTCCGCGAAGACAACCCTGTCGTCGTCTATATCGTAGACCTCCCAAAGCCCTTCCTTGTTCCGTCGAATGGCGTGCCGATGCTCCATAAGCAGACGCTAATCGAGTCGCGGAAATGGTGGGTAGAGAAAATCAGCGGCAAGCGGACATTAGCAGTGGAAAACCTCAGCGCTCTGACGCGTGATGGCATGCGCAAGTCAAGGCTATGCCGGCCACGCCCGATCCGAGGGGACCGTATCGACCACGGGCAAAATAGCCGGGTCGAGAATCCGTTTGACGATCATTGCGGACACTCGGGCTCTGATGTAATTTAGGGACCGATCAAGTGAGGAATATACCGCTGTCGCGACGGCTTTTCTCTCTTTTCTGTCTCGGCAGATAGCATGCTCTCTAACGGACCTTGGCACTGCAAGCTGTGTTCTTGTGGTCGCCAGGTAACGACGGTTAAGGGATTTGCCATGCTCCGACGTTGCGGATTCGTTGCGGCCTTGATGCTCGCAAGCGTCGCGACTTTCGACGCTTCTGCAGTCGAACGACGGGTCGCCTTTGTAATCGGCAACTCCGATTACCAGGAAATCTCGGCCCTCAAGAACCCGGCCAAAGATGTGGTGGACGTGTCCAACACGTTTCGAGCGGCTGGTTTTGATGTTTTCGTTGCGAGCAATCTTACAAAGCTGCAATTTGAAGATCAGTTCCGCAACTATCTTGCCGCCGTGGACGGCGCCGATGTCGCTGTCGTCTACTATTCCGGCCACGGCTTTCAGATCGGCGGCGAAAATTTCCTGATCCCTGTCGATGCCTCGTTGAAGGATGCGGCGGACGTCGAGGTCCAGGCAATCAAGCTGAACGATGTGCTGCAGCAGATGCGTTCGAAATCGAAGATCCAGGTGATCATCCTCGATGCCTGCCGCAACAATCCATTCCCTCGCAAGGACTATTGGCTCAGGGACCAGCTTCTTACCGCCAGCGGCACCGGCCTTGCGCAAGTAAGAAGCTCACTGAACACACTGATTGCTTTCGCCACCGAACCCGGCGCGGTCGCCTACGACGGCGCCGGCGACCTCAGTCCTTTCTCATCGGCGTTTTCTCGTCGCGCGCTCGCCCCGAACCAGGAGATCCGCACGGTCATGTCGGCCGTCCGCCGGGATGTGGTTGAGGCTACCAAGGGCCTGCAGGTTCCCTGGGAGAACTCTTCGCTGATCGACGAAGTCGTTCTGATGCGTCGCATCAGCCGCCCATCGCTGCCGCCGGTATTGGAGAAGGTCGTGCTGTCCGGGGCAGGCCCCATCGATCTGGACCTCCCGGAACCGGTCCAGGTCGATGGCGGGACAATAACCGTCAGCATCGAAAGACCACCCGCCTTGGGACGCCTGATGCTGGACGGCAAGGTCATCGAGGCGGGAGAACTGATCCAGGGCAAGGATTTGCCGCGTTTGCAACTGGATGTCCCCAAGGGAACTGGCGAGCCGGAAGAGATGGATATGCTGGCCTACGCCGCACGCGACAGTTGGGGCGGCGAAGCCAAGGGCATGCTGGTGTTCCGGGTCAAGAGCGGCGAAGGAGCCGAGGGCGAACAGGTGATGGCCTCGCTCGAAGCCGAGCAGAAGCAGCAGGTGCTGCAGCGCGGCATTCATGTCACCGGTGCGGCCGAGGCGATCGAGAACCGGGACGTCGACGTTCCGGTCGGCGTCGGCGCCGTTGCCCTGAACCTCGACGTCCCGACAGACGATGCGGCGGTCAGCCTGAAAGTCACAAACTATCCGGCAACGGGGACGCTCTCGCTGCCGGATCGGACCCTGTCGCCCGAATCGAGCTTGACGGTCGGCGAAGTCGAGGGGCTGCGCTATGAACCCCAGATCGGAGCCAGTGCACCGGTCGAGATCGCCTTCGAAATTCGGGCGGACAGCGGCGCAGCCAAACCCGCCAAGATGAAACTGTCGCCAAGCGTCGATCCGTGCGACCTGGCTGCCGGCGAACCTCTCGACCTCCAAGGCGTCGTCCCCGGCCTGCTGCCAAATGAAATCGGCGCCGACGCGGTGAAGCTGTGCGAAGCTGCGGTGAAGGCGTATCCCGATGTCGCCCGCTTCCGTTATGAACTGGGACGCGCGCTGCTTGCAGCCGGCAAGGTCGACCAGGCCAGGAAAGCCATCCAGCAGGCCGCCGACAGGGGGCACGTGCGCGCGGTGTTCGAGCTCGGCTACCTCTACGCGACGGGAACGGGCCTGGCTGCCGACCGCAAGCAGGCCAACACCTACTACGCCGCTGCGGCCGACAAGGGCGATCCCTACGGCATGACGTCGTGGGGCCGTGCCTTGTTCCATGGCTACGGTGTCGAGCGCGACACCGGCAAGGGGCTGGACCTGCTGCTCAAGGCGGCGGCGATGGGGCACACCTATGCCATGAACGATCTCGGCGCGATCTTCACCGAAGGCCGCAACGGCGTGCCCGCCGACCAGGCCCGTGCCGTTGCCTTCCTCAAGGCAGGCGTCCAGCGCCAGGACATGTATTCGATGAACTTGCTCGGTCGCAATTACCTCAGCGGCCGGGGCGTCGAGAAGGATCCGAAGGCTGCGCTGGCGCTTTTTCAGAAGGCCATCGACCTCGGCCAGCCCTATGCGCCGGGCAGTCTTGCGCGCATGTACCGTGATGGCGTTGGCGTCGAGCAGAACCTTGATGAAGCCCAACGTCTGTTTGAACTGGCAACCTCGCGCGGTGACCAGTCCGGCGCTTATGATCGCGCGGCCCTCGAGATGCAAAAGGGCGACAAGGCCGACCAGGCCGTCGCCGTGCGTTTCCTGGCATTCACAGTTGCGCTCGATCTTCGCAATGAACTGCCCGACGCCCGGGCGACGTTGGCGCAATTCGGGACCAAGCCGAAAGCGGCGGCGTTGAAGCAACTGCGTGGGGAACTCAAGTCGAAGATTCCGTTGAGCGGTTCTGTCGACAAGCAACTGGTCAAAGTGGCGAGGGCGGTCTGGGAACAAGCCAATCCGCGTCGGGATTTGTTCTGATCAACAAGGAGGCAATGGTGGGCAGAAATCGGAAGCAGGCAACAATCGGGATAACTCTGTCCATCGCCTTGGCGGGGATCATGGGCTGCACATCCTGGCCACCCCTTCAACCGACTCCGCTGATGGCGACGCCCGCGCCGGCGCCGAAGGTCGTTCGCAGAGCCCCGGCGCCGCGGAAGGTCGTCAACCCGGCTCCCAAACCGGTGGCCGCCAGGAAAGTGGTCAAACCGGTCGCGGACGAGCCTGCTGCCCCACCTCCCGTAATCATTCCTTCTTCGGGACGAGGCGGGGGTGGCGGAAGTGGCGGGAGCGGCGGGAGCGGCGGCGGAGGAGGCGGCGGCTGGGGATAACGGTGAATGGCGGCTGCAGGTTAGCCAGGCAACTAATTCAGAGCGTTCTGCAGCCAAGTGGAACCGCTTGGCGTCGCAGGAATGCGGCTTAATCAAAGAGATAGAGCCGGATTCTCAGTTCAACTTGAACGTATCCCGCTTGCGGGTCCGGCTACGGTTTAACTCGCATCCGCTGATTGGCGCAGCGCCTCTGTCTCCGCCAACTGGATGCCCATTTCGACAAACGCGGAAAGAACTGAAAAGCGATCCTCCAACGCAACGCGTGCCAGTCCGGCCAGAACCCCCGCACTCACCGCGCGGGCGGCTGGCGGCAAGGCCGATAGCGCTGGCGCCTCCATGGCTGAACCGTTGCCATGCCGTCCTGCAGCCAGGGCAATCCAGGCGGCCGGCGTTGTTGGCGGCATTGCCGCAGCCTCGCTCACTTCCGGGCGATGGTGAGGGCTCTCCGGTTCGCTGACCCAGTCACGAACAACCGCGAGCAATTCCTGATCCCTGCTGTCGAGCAGAACGGTGAGGTGGCTCAGGCATTCATGGGCCCACCACACCGCAGCCCGCTCGGGAAGCAGATAGGCACAGAACGTAATCGCCTCCTCTGGCACCCGCCCGGCCAGCAGGGCGCGGCAAAATTCGATTGAAGGCTGTTCGGTCGGAAGTGCCACCATGTCCCTGGAAACAGCGGGGCAGGCCATGAAAAGGTCCCGTGCCGTTTTGAATCGAAGCTCATTGGCCATGGCGCCACGCTTTCCCCAGCGAACAATCGACACTGAAGCCATGGACAGGGCGGGTCAAGTCTCCAATCCCCAGCAAGATGCAACTGCACTCCACCACTCGTATGCTTGACGTTTATTGACAGACAACCGCTTCGCAATTTGGTATTGTCCGCAGTCGATGAAATCGATGCTCAAGACAGGAGTAACCGTTATGCGGTTGGGCAGTTTAGCCTTCGTGTTTACGGTCGCGTTTTATTCGACCCACGCTTTTGCTGATCCACTTCAGAAATCAGAAGACATCGTGAAGTTTTTTGACGCGGCGAGCGAGCTCGGCCCGCCGCGTGGAATTTGCGTCGGCACCGAAGAAGAGTGCAACAGCAAGAACAAGGCAGCGCCTGCCGAAAAAACCAGCCTCGACATGCTGATCAATTTCGGCCTTGATTCTGCGGAACTCGATGCGACTGCGCGTGCTGAACTGGACGAGTTCGCCAAGGCACTGAAGGACAGCCGACTGAGCACTCTGAACTTCGTTGTCGAGGGTCATACCGATGCGACCGGCTCGGAGCGCTACAACGAGGGGCTGTCGGAACGCAGAGCCAGATCGGTAACAACCTTCCTCACCTCCAACGGCATCGATCCTGCCCGCATCAAAGCGACAGGCCTGGGCGAAGCGAGTCCGCGCAACCCCAATCCATTCGATCCGATAAACCGCCGGGTGGAAATGCGGATACGGACCGAGTAGCTGGAGCAGGTGCGCTGGACCATTTTGCAGCCAAAGCGATTTGGCTCCCCCTTCTCCCCTTGTGGGAGAAGGTGGCCGCGAAGCGGTCGGATGAGGGGTGTTCCAGCTTGGCACCGACAGCACTCCGGCCAACACCCCTCGACCGTCTTGGCGCTGCGCGCCAATCCACCTTCTCCCACAAGGGGAGAAGGCAAGAGCGCGCTATTACCGCTACGGTTGCAAACTCCGGTCGCCGACGTAAGCGATTTGGCTCCCCCTTCTCCCCTTGTGGGAGAAGGTGGCCGCGAAGCGGCCGGATGAGGGGTGTTCCAGCTTGGCACCGACAGCACTCCGGCCAACACCCCTCAACCGTCTTGGCGCTGCGCGCCAATCCACCGCCCGGGGCGAGTCACGGGCCTCGCCCGCCCTTCGGGCCCCACAGGGGGAGAAGGCAAGAGCTGGCTCACAGCGCATTTTGGACGGAACTCACCATAGCCGTGATCGCCTGCTTGTATTTTTCGAACTCGGGCGATGTCTGCCGGACTTCCGTCGTTGTCGTTGTCTGTTGGCTCGCTTCAACCATCGCCGGGCTCAGCTTCCGCCCCATTTTCCTTTCGGCCCAGCTCACGACATAGCTGGCGGACTTGCCGGTGAGAAACGGGTTGGCCTGAATGACGGCCGATCCGAGCACGGCGCTCAATTGCGCCGAACCCGGCGACGACAACACTTGATGGGCGCCTTCCATCCCCAGGAAATGACAGAGATAAAGCCGGCCGGCTGTGATCTGGTGGCCGCGTGCCCGAAGATAGGCTTCGCCTTCGCGCGCCAGATTGCTGACCATCTCGCGCGAGATGGTGGCGTCAAAACGCAGAGCGAGCAGGTCGGCGGTTGACAGTGTCCGCGCCAGCTCGGGGCGGTAGGTGTTCATCATCCGGATCCACGTCCTGGTTATGAACTGACCGGCGCCGGTTGCCGAAGAAAGTGGGTTCTTGGCGCGGGCCTTGCCGCCACTTTCGACTTGAACGATACGGTCGGTCAGCGTTTCGACAGCGGAAGCGTCCGTCGCGATTGCCGTAACCGTGCCCAGCGGATCGATCGCCTGCCCATTGCGATAGAGTTCGAAATGCAGGTGCGGCCCGGTCGAAAGACCGGTGGTGCCGATATAGCCAATGATATCGCCTGCCTTCACCTTCGCGCCGACACCGCCCTTGTCAGCGAATTTCTGCATATGCGCATAGCGCGTCTCGCTGCCGTCCCCGTGCGAAATCTTCACCAAATTGCCGTAACCACTTCCATCGCCCTGAAAGACGATTTCGCCGTCGAAGGCGGCGGCTATCGGCGTGCCAAGGGGCGCCGCCCAATCCACGCCCTTGTGGATGCGAACGGTTCCGAGGATTGGGTGCTTGCGTGGGCCGAAAGTGGAGGTCATGACCCCGTTGACCGGGGTGACCATGCCGTTGGCGACTGTCAGCGAGCGAACCTGATCGTCGCCGCTGACGCATGCAAACTGGCCGTCGGCCTGCTGGAACACGAAACAGTCAAGGCTTTTTTCGCTACCCCGGACGCCAACATACAGCACCCGTCCGGCCGTCTCTTCCTTGCCTCGCGGTTTTTGCGAATAGATCAGGACCAGACGCTGGTCTTCGCTGGCGAAGGCATCCAGATCCTGTCCTCGCGACAGATACATGATCGCTTCTCCGATCACGCCGGTTGGAACCTTGTTGCGCGCTGCTGTCGAGTAGATCGCGTCGAGCAGCCGGTATTGCCTTTTGTGCGTGCCTTGCGCCTGTGCGCCCGAGTAGTTGAATAAATCTTCGCGGACCCAGGGGTCGACACCAGACACAAACACACCGGCGGCATTGCGCGTCAGCGTGCCGACAAATACGTTCCTGGCGTAGATCGAAACCTGCATGAGGGACATGGTTGTCGTCTCGCGCGTCGGCCTGAAACCGCGCATGGCGACGACATGACCTGGCTCAAGGCTCTCCCGATTGAAAAGCGCCTTCAGCGCCTCGCCTGCCAGCCTGGCATCCTCGGCGGAGAAACGCGCATCGAGCGCAACGCTGTCCAGGCTGCGGTCGTTGAGGATCTTTACGAAAATGTCCTCGGTAGCCTGGTATCTCTGATGTTCACTGATGACATTTGCAACGCTTGTGTTGTTTTCGATCTGGGTTTTCTGGAACGCGGGAAGGGCTGCCTCGCCTGAATCGATTGTTTCGCCCCAACCTGCTTCGGCATCATCGACACCCCCCTGCGGGTCCGAAGCAACCGGAGCCTCGTTTAGTACGGGCGGTGGCTGAACATCGTTTTGCAGCTCGTTGGATGGCGCCGGCGCGGTCTGTCGCTGCGCTTGGAAGAAAGCGAAATCTTCTTGCGTGGACGGTATCGTCGTCATGAACTTTTCGCTGGCGCTAAGCATCACGTCGGACAGAATCTCGATCTGCGGAGAAACGCCGGCCTGGTCGAGTTCTGCCGGGCGCGGGATGACTTGGCTTTTTGTTGCGCCGCCGGTGTCGGGCGCAAGCGTGATCCACATCGGGTCGCCTGCGAGATCGATGATGGCAGGCACATAGACAGATGCGTCGGCCGGCACATCGTCGGTTCCCTCGACGGCATGCAACTCCTCATCTTCGTCGCCAAACGACCAATAATCCGCGGTGAGATAGAAGCCGGCAGCGATCGACGACAGGACAGCCACAGCAAGACCGGCAAGCAGCCTGCGCCAGAGCCTGCGTCTGCGCAGGGCGGCGCGGGCCTGCTTTTTCAACTTGAAGCTTGTGTCGATACTGTGCGTCACGGATTGCTTCCGGTCAGAAAAAAGGTCCACCGCACCTGTTCAAGCGTATCGACTTCGAGAAATCGTGCGGCGATATGGCCGCGCTGCCAGCATTCATCGATGCCGCGTATCGAGAAACGCCGCCGGTCGATGCACATTTCGGTCGACCCGGTCAGGGTCGCATGGCCAAAAACGTCCGTCGCATAGATGTAGATGTAGCGGTTCGAAAGTTCCTCGCGGATGACGTTCACGCACTGATTTGCGCCGATGGTCCACCAGCCATCGGTCTGGTCCGCATTGTCGACCTTTTGGCCGACAGCGAGATTGACGACGTCGAGCGTCTGATTGCAGACGGTGAATTCGGCGCGCGCTTCGTGGGACGACAGGAGAGCCAGCAACGTCGCGCCCAATATCACCACAAGTCTGAAACGGCCTGTCAGGGCAAGCAGGCCGCGAAGCCGGTCACGCTGATCGTCGGGCGGGACAGCGGTCGGGAAGGGAAAACGCGAGCTGCGGAGGTCCATCGGCGTCCATGCTACCCGCCGAGCCGGAAGTATTTTGCCGTTGCGGAGAACTCAGCTCGGTTGGCGTCGATCTCATCGAGAATTTTGGGCAGCAGCAGCGCGGCTGGTGTCGGCGCAGAGAACGCCGCAGCGTGAATATCCTGTGGACCCGTGATCACCATTATGATCTGCGGCACGACCTTGCCGGCCGCCTTGTCGGCTGCGCCGAGATCGATCGGAATGTTGAAGGTGGCCTTGTCCGCCTGCGCCAGCATAAGATCGTCGAGGCTGAATGCCATGCCCCTGTGGTCGATCAGCAGCACGCTGGAAATGAGACCGCCATGCGTCACCAGCGTGCCGCCGATCGGCGAGCCGCTCGGCACCGTCGTTCGATCGAGAACAAGCTGCGGCTTGTCAGCCGGCATCTGGTCCAGAAAGCGCAGAAAGTTGGTGACTTCGCATTGAGCCGGCTCAATGAGGCGGACGCTGATGTCCGGTTCGACACGGAATCTTGCCTGGAAATCGGACAGCATTCGTTCGAACGGCTGGATCTCCGTGCCCAATCCTTCGATGGCGACGGCGGCCTCGGTTGCCGACGTCAACGTCGCATAGAAACAGTCGCCGCCGTTGAAGTCGCGCACCCAGGAGACCCGTTGCGCAGCGTGGTCAAGGGCATTTTTCGGCGGCAGTTTTAGGTCCGGTTTCGGCACGTTCAAGGCAACAGTGGCTTCGCCCGGCTGTTTGCCTGGCGCCGGCTCGTACCGCTGCCGTTTTGCATTCGCATCATCCGTCTGGTTTTCGGCCCGCGCGTGCTGGCTGGCCGGCTGATCGGGCTTCCGGCTCTCCATCATTTCGGGCTGGACCGCTGCGGGCGGCGAGGCCTTGTCGGCCGGTGGCATTGGCGCGACCTGGATGCGCGGCGGAACCGGCTCCGGGGTTTCATCGGTTGGCGAAAGGACTTCGGCGGGCCGTGTCGGCTCCAAGCTTTGATCCGCCGCGGCATCTGCCCGATTTTCAGCTGGCGATGGCGACTCGGCTGCCGCCGGCTCCGAAGTGTCCTCGGCTGCCGCCCGCTCCGGGGTTTCCTCCGTCGGCGAGAGGACTTCGGCGGGCCGCGTCGGCTGCAAGCTTTGATCCGCCCCGGCATCTGCCGGTCTTTCAACTGTCGGCTGCGCCTCGGCTGCCGCCGGCTCCGATCGTTCCGCGGCTGCCGCCGGCTCCGAGGTTTCCTCGGATGGTGAGAGGACTTCGGCGGGCCGTGCCGGTTCCAACTTTTGATTCGCCGCCGCACCTGCCTGACTTTCGGCTGGCGGCGCAGTGGCTTCTGTTTGTGACTGATCGGGTGGAACTGCCTTTGCCGGCTCATCGCCCGGCGAATTTGCAGCGCTGTCCGTCGGGGCCGGTTTGGATGCTTTTGGCGACAAAAACGAGGTGTCGCCGGCGGTCGGCGTGGAAGGCGTCATCACGCCGCCCAGGTAAACGCCTGCACCCGACGCGACAGCCAATATCGCCATCGCAGCGATTGCGATCGATCGGGTCTTGGCCGACTTTGCCGGGACCTTTGGCGAGACAGCCCGAGCAGGACCGGCAGCTGGCGAAGGCCTTGGCTCGGACAGAAGTGCGGGCCGGACATGCGGAACGAAGCGCTGCTCACCGGCAGCCGCCGGAGGCTGACTTGCCATTTTGGGACCGGCATGCTCGGGACCGGGAAGCTTGGGGCCAGGCGCGGCGGTTCCCCCGGTTCGCGGTGTCCGGTCGCGCGGTGTGATCGACGTTGGCGGCCTTGTCTCCTCGTCCGTGTCGTCACGTGTCGCCCTGGCGATATCGGCCATGCTGATCGGCCGGTCTTGTGGATCCGGCTGCAGCATGGCCTCGACAATTCCACGAAAATCGGCGTCGATGTCGGAGAGGTCCGGAACGGTTCGGCGTTTTTCCACGATCTCGAACTGGGAGCCGCTCATGTCGATCGGTTTCCCGCGCAGAGCAGCGGCCAGCACCAGGCCCAGGCTGTAGATGTCGGATTGCTCGCTGACATCGCCGCTGTACAGCCCGAGTTGTTCTGGAGAAACGTAGTTGTACTTTCCCGCGAACTTTCCGCCGATCAGCGTCTCGCCGCCGACGGTCGCCGACCGCGCGATGCCGAAATCGATGATCTTTGCGCGATCGACCCGGCCTCCCGGCAGGATGATGTTATCCGGGGAGAGGTCGCGGTGTATCGCTCCCGCCTGGTGCACGGCGCTCAAACCGGAAGCCAGGCGATGGCAGAGCTTGCGCACGTCTTGCGTCGGCATCGGGCCATTTCGCATGATATCGAACAGCGATTGGCCGTCGACGAATTCCATGGCGAGGTAGGGGCGGCCGATGCCGGGGTCGATCGTGAAGACGTGATATCGCACGACCGCGTCGTGCGACAAATGATTGAGGATCGACGCTTCCTTGCGGAACAGCGACAGGATCGTCTGATCACGGGCGAACTCGGGCAATACGATCTTGATGGCGACATGGTCGCCGGTCTGGATGTTGTGGCCACGGTAGACTTCGCCCATGCCACCGAATGCGATCCGCTCGTCCAGTTCATAGATGCCGCTGAGTTGCGTGCCTACGGCTGTGCTGGCCACGTCAGGCGATATCCGCGTCTTGTCATCGGCGCTCATCAGCCTCAGCCTTCCGCTCTGGAAGGACCGGGATAGGCCCCATTGCGCCCGTCTCCGATCTTGACGAGCACGATCGTGACATTGTCCGTTCCCCCGCGCGCCAGCACCATCTGCAGCAGGTTTTCGCATGCCGCCTGAGGTGTCGCCGACACCGCCGCCGTCTCGATCTCGGCGTCTGTGACATGCGCTGTCAGCCCGTCGGTGCTCAACACGAATATGTCGCCCGGCATGATTTCGCCTTGCTGGAAATCGATGACGATCTCGTCGGTGACACCGACCGCATGCGTGATGACGTTGCGGCGCGGCCAGGCGAGCGCTTCGGCTGCGCTGATCATGCCCTTGTCGAGAAGTTCCTGGACTTCGGTATGGTCCTTCGAAATCTGCGAGATCGAGCCGTTGCGGATCAGGTAGACGCGACTGTCGCCTGCCCACAGGCAGGCAAACCGCCCATCCATCGCCAGCAGGGCGGCGACAGTGGAGCCAATGGTTACTCCGCGGGATTGCGATATCCTGCGGATTTCGGCATTGGCGCGGCTCAGCCGGTCCTCGAAGCGCGCGCGAAGATCCGGTGCAGAGCTTGCAACGCCGATCGTTGCCAGATGATCGACAATGCTGGCCGAAGCGACTTCCCCGGCATCATGTCCACCCATTCCATCGGCCACCACCCACAGGCCGGTTTCCGGCTCGACCAGATAGCTGTCTTCGTTGAGCTCACGGACACAGCCTCTGTGGCTAACGCCGAAGCTTTCAAAGGGAAGGGCGACATTGTTCACTTTGCCACCAAGCGCTTCTCAAGCGTCCTCTGCGGCGCACCGTCAGGCGCTCGCTCGCGCCAGTTTGCCACAGGCTCGAACGTTAGAGTATCGAAATAAACGTCCGCCCATCTGTTGCCGATGCACAGCCGCCCCATACTTGAAAATTCAAGGTCATCATTGGAAAGTTCAAAGGTCATCTCAAAACGCCTTTGGACAGCTGAACCCGGAAAGCGCAGGAAGAAAGAGAGGGTTTTGGTCCGAACTGGCCTGGACCGTATAGGCGACATCGCGTCCGCCGATCACGAAGCGGGCTTGCGTGTTGCCGCCGGTGCCGGTGATATCGGCCTTGTCCAGCAGGCGCTTCAGTGCCCACGGACCGTCGAACTTGATCGCGGATTCACGGCCCGGCATCTCCGGAATGAGGCTCAGGCTCGCCGAGGCGGAAGCCATGCCGCTCGGCCAGGTCACCGTGCTTGGCGCGTTGCCGGCCTGGTTGCTTTGGACGATCTGGCCATCGACGTCGAGTATCGCCGTATCGGCATCGCCATGCAGTGAAAACGGCGTAAAGGTGATACTGACCGACGGCACCGAACCACCTGAAGGAAAGAAGGCATTGCGGATTTCCGCCGCCAGCTGGAAGTTTTTCAAGGTCGACTTCGACAGGTCGCGCCCGAAACGCGCATCCTGTTTCCAGTTCCAGTCCTGGCCGGTCATGTCGATCAGCGATGCGAGATTCTGTGCGAAGAACCGGTCCATCAGGCCGCCTGGAGCGAACAGTTTCGCGAAATCCGCCATCGCGATATCCTCCGGGCCATCGCTGGCGAAGGGATAACGGCCCTCGACCATCTCCTCGCAGGCGCGCGTCACCGTCTGGTCGAGCAGCTGGTTCAAATTCGTCTGCGAGGTTTCTGCGACGTTGCCGTCAAGCTCGTCGGCGGTCGCAGTAACCATTCGGGCGAGTTGCTTGGGCAGCCGCGAAACATTGGCGCGAAGGGTGGATATCTGCAGCTGCAGATTCATGTTGGCACGTTCCGTTTGCGAAGGGACATCGGCCGCCAATTGCAGGCTTTGATGGATGTCGCGGAAATTCTGGGTCAGTGCATCGATGGGGCGGCGCCCGGCGGGACCGTTCACCAAAGCCTGAAATGATCTGAATTGCGCTTCGATGTTCGCCCCGGGGTTCTGGTTTTGCGCGCGAGCGGACCCCGTGCCGGCCCGGCTTTGCGATTTGCCGCCGGCGATTTGAATGCCGATGCGGGCCAATCCGCTGGCGATATCTGCAGCGTCTTGCGGCTGGGTTTGAAGCATGCCGGCTTCGGCCTCGGAGCCCGACTCTTTGCTGGAACCAGCTTCTCGCGTCAGCGCTGTTTCGTCGGCTATTGCCGTAAAAAGCTGGTCGATTGGCGAGCTTGGTGACGCGGCGGCGGAGAGCGCGATATAGTTGTCCTCCAGCATTGCCTTGAACTTCAGTTTGTCGAGAACGCCGTTCCACGCCGCGGCGAACTCCCTGCCATAGCGCTCGACAAGTTCGGGACCGAGTTTTGGCAATTCCTGGTCGATGCCACCTTGCTCGGCGCCGCCGCCGAGAACCCACTGGTCATCGACAAGCATCTGCGCAATGCGCGAGAGTTGTCCGAGATAGAAGTTGTTGAAGCCGTCATAGGTGTAGATACCGGCAACGCGAAGGCCTGACAGATCGCCGCCATCGACACGCTCGAACAACAGCTGCGCTTCCGGGCCGCCTTTGACGGAGACGGAAAAATCGCCCAGCGCTGCGGCGTATACCGCCGACTTCACCAGGGCAGAGGCACGATCGGCAAGGCTCATGCGTCCAAGCGAGCGTTGAGCGGCTTCGACAAGTGGCTGGTTGAGTTCGAAAACCGGATCATAGGCGTCGTCCAGCGCAAGCATGGCCCGCAGATGCTTTTCGAGTTGCGCCCGTCCCTCGCGGTTGTTTTCACCCGGATACCGGTTCTGCTCCCAGTCCTGCCTCATCCAGGACACGATCAGCTCGTCGTCGACCTTGGGCGCCTTGCCGCCAAGCATCATGTAGATCTTCAGCGGTTGGTAGAGCGCGGTGGGATCAGCCATTTTTGCCTGGATCGTCCGTTCGGCCTGAAGCAGCAGGCGCGAGCGGAACATGCGCTCCAGGGCTTGCCGGTAAGCTGTCTTTGATGCCGAAAGCAGTCTTTGCCGCTGACTAAGGCCGAATGTCTCCTGGATCGGGGTCGGCAAGTCACTGGTGTCGAACCCGGCCGGCAGTTCGCGCAACTGGTCGAGCGGGCCGATGACGTTTTCGAGGTCGACATCGGCGACTTCAGTGCTTTTGAGGAGCGGGTCCGCCGTCTTGCGATACTGGCCTGCAGCTTGCGTGGTAGAAGCGATCAGCGACCTGTTGGCTGAAAAGCTCAGGGCCAGGGTGCCGAGAGCCGCGGCAGCCATCAATGCTATTGCGCCAAGGCCGCCATACCTGGCGATCGCTGCACGCCTTTCAGCCGATTTGTCGTATGAGACCCAGCCGGATTCCGCGAAAATGACGCCGGTCAGAAGATCATGCAGGAAGAAGCTCCTGCCGGTGCCGGAAAGATGGGCGCGAGAGGCGCTGCCGAAACTGCGGCCGATTGCGCCCAGCACCTGGTCGATCGGCGTGCCCTCCTGCGTGCCTGACGAAAAATAGAGACCACGCAGGCTGACATTCACCTGGCCGCGGGCCGGATCGAAGATGCCGGCGACGAAACCGGCAATACGGCTTTTCAGCGCGTCGAATTGAGCTGGAAAGCCAAAGATGGCTATGCGCGCGACCGGATCGGCCTCTTCCTGCAGGCGGTCGGCCATCTCCTCCGCCAGGCGCTTTGCCAATGCGTCGAATTCGGCCGGTGCCTCACCGGCCATGTTCTTGCTGCGATCGGCGGTCTGGAATGTCGCGCCCCACACTTTGCGGCGGCGCTGCTCGTCGAAACCGCCAAAATAATCCATGAAACCGGAGACAAGGTCGGCCTTGGTGAAGAGCAGGTACACCGGGAACTGGATTTTCAGTGTTTCGTGAATTTCGCGCAGACGGCTGCGTATTTCGACGACATGGGCGTCAAGCTGCCGATCATCGAGGCTGATGAGATCGGCAAGGCTGATGGCCAGGATAACCCCGTTTATCGGCTGCCGGGTGCGGTATCCCTTGAGCAGCGACAAGAAGGCGAGCCAGCTCTTCTTGTCGCTCTGCGCATTGGAATCCTGCGTGGTGTAGCGTCCGGCGGTGTCGATCAGCACCGCCTGGTCGGTGAACCACCAGTCGCAGGATCGTGTGCCGCCAACGCCGGCCACTGGCTGGGCGTCCCCCGAACCGGCAAGCGGAAAATTCAGGCCCGAATTGACCAACGCCGTTGTCTTGCCGGCACCAGGCGGGCCGATGACGACGTACCAGGGAACCTCGTAGAGGAAATTGCGCTTGCCGCTCGACCGCTTGAGCGCAGCGATGGCTTCATTCATACGAGCCTCGAGCACCTGCGAGTCGTCGTCCCTGTCGTCATTGCGGGCGACTATCGTCTCGAGTGCCTTTTGCGCCTTTCGCTTTTGCCAGAAACGCACTCCGTAAAAGAGCGTCGCGATCGCAACGATCACGCCGATGATCGTCACGCGCAGCCAGACGGGTGCCAGCGGACGCGCGTCGGCAAAGCGGATCAATGGTCCGGCAAACCAGACGGCTGCCGCGAAACCGGCCAACGCGATCGCGCTGAATATCCGCAGCAGCCAGCGCGTCATGGGCGCTTCCCAATGGCCGTGCTCACAGTGTTTCCTCCTTGGGGATCATCAAGTCGACACGGCGATTCTGGGCGCGGCCTTCCGGCGTCGCATTGTCGGCGATCGGTTCGTCTTCACCCTTGCCGTCGACGGTGATCCGGGAAGGCTTGCTGAACCGTGGCGCCATGACAGCTGCGACGGCCTTCGCCCGGGCGATGGAAAGGTCGAAGTTGGATTTGAACTCGCTCGATTTCCGCGGCTTCACATTGTCTGTGTGGCCGACGATCATGATCGGTCCAGGCTCCGGTTCCAGCGCGGCGGCGATGTCCGCGGCGATTGGTCCAAACTCCTGTTTTATCTCGGCCCTGCCGGACGGGAACAGCAGGACATTGTTGATCTCCACGATGATGAACCTGCCCTGCGTGCCGACGCTCAGCCCGCCGCGCGCGATAGTCTTGGCCAGTGCCGCATGGATGCGATCGAGCTGGGAACGGGTAGGGGCGACAGGCGGAGCGACTTTCACCGGCGCAGCCGACGGCACCACGCTGGCGCGTTCGATGGCGATCGGCGTCGATGGATCGAGCGCCAGCAGCCTGCCCGCGAGGGCATCGCCCTCGTCGGTAATGAAGACCCGCAATGCGAAGAACGCCGCCGTCAGCAGCGCCGACGCAGCCGCCGCAATCACCCAGAGCGGCAACCGGGCCGACGACTGTGGGCTGGAAACCGCCAGGCTTTGCCAGTGGGGCGAGATGTCGTCGTCGGCGCGCGGCCTGAAGTAACGAAGCGTCTCGTAGACGTCGCGTCGAACGCGTTCGAGATTGTTGTCCTCGCGCGCAAGGCCTCGATACTGGCCTTCGAACCCCAGCGACAGGCAGGCGTGCATCAGTTCAAGCAAATCGCAGTGTGCCTCCGGCGCGGCCAGCATCTTGTTCAGCGCTTGGTAGAAGCCTGAGCCGGTGGGCACGACGCGGAAGAACTGCGACAGCATGCTGTGCTGCGCCCAGGCGTCTGTCTGCGGCCAAGGCAGGTTGCCGATGAGGTCGTCAGCGGTTTCGCAGAGAGCAAATTTAGCGATCCGTGCATCTTCTTCGGGAACACCGGCTTTCTCCATTGTCCGGTCGAATTTTTCGATCGCCTCGGAAACATGTTCCGCCAGCTGCTCCGCCTGTCTTTCGACAGCCATAAGCCTGAGCTGGCCAAACAGCATCAGCAAAGGCGCGGCCGCGGCGAGGATCTGATTTGCTGCGGAATATCTGACGCTGTCCGTGGCCTGCAGCAGGATGTCCTGCTGAATGCCCGGCGCCGCCGCAACTGAGCCGGCTGTCGCCGCTGCGCCGGGGTCTGCACCCTGATAAATCACAGTTCCGGAGGTCCAGCCCGGCGGTGCATGCCGACCGACACCGGGATCGAAAACCGTTGAATCCTTGACCGGCGAGGGACCGGGGCGCCCGCCGTCGGGAACGGCCCCCTGGGGATCGGGCGCTGATTTCTCAGCCCGGCGCGGTGCGCGAAAAACGGTCTTGCCCGCTGGGCCGAAAGGATCGTCCTTCGAACTCATCGCCAAACGTCCGTCCACGCGGGGGTGCCGCGTGTGCGCCACATTAGGGCAAGACGGTCCCCGGCCGGGCGCAGGGACGGCAGGCGCAGGACCTGCAGGCGCTGCCGACGAGGGCAGTGTCTGGAGGAAGATCGACTATATTTTTCTAACCCGCCGTAACATGACATGTGCCGCAGACCCCCAGGTCAATCAGCCTTACCCGCTGGCGAACTGTCGAAAATGATCGTAAGCTTAGAAACGGTCGATTGGAACCGGATGCAGCGCTGCGAAGGGATTTTTCTTCGCCAACGACAGCGCCGTATCTTTGGGCTCGCCAAGGACGCCCTAGTTCCTCTGCACAGAGGACTTGGTTGAGAGCGAGCCTGAAAGGGATTGTCGACGGTCCAACTGCACAATCTCCAACGTCTGCGATTAGCCGTAGGCCACCACACCTTCGTCATCCCAGGGCGGAGCAGGAGCGAAGCGACGTCGCGGAGACCCTGGGATCCATGCCGTTACCTCGGAGCGCTGCTGCGGTGCAGAACCTTTGATCGCGGAGCGAGGCGCCCCCCTCTGTCCTGCCGGACATCTCCCCCACAAGGAGGGAGATTGGCCTTCATCACTGATTTCGCCAACTACTAGCCTTGCAAAAAGGGCGCCGTCCGCGAAGCTGCCGATCTCCCCCCAAGTGGGGGAGATGTCCGGCAGGACAGAGGGGGGCGCGAAGGATCGCAACGGAGCGCTTTTATCTGGGTCCGCTGCATTCCTCGGGTGAGGTAACGGCATGGATCCCAGGGTCTGCGCGCGTCGCTTCGCTCCTTGCTTACCCTGGGATGACGAAGTGGAGGGTGTTTCGGCCAATCTCCAACGCTTGCCACTGAGATTTGCCACCGACGGGAATTATTGACGTTCGCTGCCGATCGACTCGACCTGTCAAAACTACTGTGTCGAGGAACGAGTACTTTCCACCTGGTACGTGATCCGCTCCGCAGCCGAAGCTAAGCGCAGCAACCGATCCGATTTTCGGGGGCACCTGCCAGGTTTCCGGTCTACTTTTGCTTGTCGGCTTTGGCATAGGCTTCGCTGAAATAGGCCAGGAATATGTCCAGCATTCCGTTTTCGTGTGCTTCCTCCATGGTCCGCCATTTGGCGACGAAGGCGTCCCAGGCCAGGCCCTTCTTCGATGTGAACGACGTCGGCGGGAGTTTTTTGCTGATCGCCTCAGGCGACAAATCGTCAAGCAGCCGGGAGAGCGCAGCTTGCATGGCTGCATAAGTGGCAAATTCGTGGGTCTTGAGATCGCGGAACGCGTCTTCGACACTGTGCCTGGCATCAAGGTAGCCGGATCTGCGCCGCGCAAACATGATTTCGAGGATGTCGTCGGTTCCCGGGACGAACTTCAGGGGATTGTTGTCGGCAGCGCTGATCATCGTCCGGTGTGTGCTCTTGGCCAGTATTTTCGCAGCCGCACGTGCCTTCAGCAGCTGGGCCAGTTCCTCGACAACCGTTCGCAGCACCGCGCCGATTTCGGCGGCCACTTCATGCGGGTCACGCGATTGAAGCAGTTCCGGCGCGATGCCGGCTGCGATTGCGATGTCCCGCAGCATCTCGTCTTTCGTCGAAGGGAGAGGCGCGGGCGTCGAAGCGAGAGGCGCGGGCGGCGAAGACGTCGACACCGGTGCTCTCTGCCCGGGCCGTTGCGCCACCGGTTCGAAGAAAGGCTGGTCTCCAAAATCCTGCGGCCGGCCGGTTGCGACAGGCATTTGTCGCTGCGTCGAACCGTGGCTGCTTTGAGGATGCCCTGTCGCGGCGCGCTCGTCATCAATCGAAACCAGGACGACATAGCGGCCGATCAGCAACCGGTCGCCCTGACCGAGCCGGTGAGGGCCGGCCATGCGCTGGGTCGATCCATTGATGAATGTGCCGTTGCGCGAGATATCGTGCAGCCAGAACGCGCCTCCCTGGTAACGCACTTCGCAGTGTTTGGCGGAGATGAACTTGTCGGGATCGGGCAAGGTCCAGTCACAGGCCTCGCGCCCGATTTCAAAGCTGCGATCACGAGCGGAGTAGCCGGTCGACATACCGGCGGGCAGGGAGACGACATTGTTGATCTGCAGCCTGATGAACATTCAAAATCGCCGTCGATCCTGTCGGAAAACTCGCCCAGGACACCCCATTATACCAGCAATTTGTGAGCGGCGGCACAGAAGCGTTCAAGTCGATGATTCCACAGGCGACCAGGCTGCAGCCGCCAAGCGTCCCCTTTGGTCGGTGCAAGACATGTGCTAGGCTCAGGCAGAAACGAGCGGCGGGAGGGGGCACGACCCATGCCGAACGAACGTGCTACGGTTGTGCAGACGCCGGTTGGCGCTGACCTGTTGACCTTCACGCATCTTGTCGGGCGCGATGAGATCAGTCGTTGTTTGGCCTATACGGTCGGGTTCGTCAGCAGCAGCCCCGAAATCGATCCGCTGAAGATGCTGGGCGGCGCGGTTTCGATCGAAGGTGAATCAGACCCGAAACGCTGGTTCAGCGGCCTTGTCTCCGAGTTTCGGCTGACCCGGATCGAGGACCGTCTGGCCTACTACGAAGCCGTCATCAGGCCATGGCTCTGGTTTCTCGGCAATACCACCGATTGCCGTATTTTCCAGAACATGAGCGTCATCGAAATCGTCGAGGAGGTTTTCTCGAAATACAGCACGGCAAAATTCGAGAAGCGCCTGCAAGGGTCCTATCCGCCGCGCGAATACTGCGTCCAGTATGACGAGAGCGATCTCGATTTCGTGCAGCGGCTGCTCGAGCACGAAGGCATCCTGTATTTCTTCGAGCACGACGAGGGCAAGCACACGCTTGTGCTGGCCGATGCCATGAACAAGCTCAAGCCGGCGCCGGGCTATGAAAAGGTGCCCTATCACTTTGAAGGGCAGGGCTCCCGGCGCGATGTCGAATACATCACCGAATGGATTCCGGGCAGCTCGGTGCGGCCGGGCGCCTATGTCCATACCGACTATGACTTCGAGAAGCCGGGCGCCGACCTGATGGCCAAATCTGCCCAGCCGTTCAGCCACAAGCTGGCCGCGGGCGAGAATTACCGCCAGCCCGGCGCGCATCTCGACGTCGGTCGCGGCGACAGCCTTGCCGCGATCCGGCGCGAGGAAATCCAGGCTGTGCACCAGCGCATCGCTGCAGTCGGCACCGTGCGCGGCCTGTATTCGGGCTGCACGTTCAAGCTGGACGGCTTCCCAAGGGAAGACCAGAACCAGGAATATCTGGTGGTCAGCGCCGAATACAGGCTGTTCGATCCGGGCTACAGAGCCCTTGCCGACGTCGAAAGCGAGAACTTCAAGGTGATCCTCGGCGTGGCGCCGACCGCCTTGGCCTATCGCCCGCCGCGGGTCACGACACGGCCGATCATGCGCGGCCCGCAGACGGCGACGGTGGTCGGCCCATCCGGCGAGGAAATTTTTACCGACAAATATGCCCGGGTGAAGGTGCAGTTCCACTGGGACCGTCTCGGCAAGAAGGACCAGAACAGCTCCTGTTTCGTGCGGGTTTCGCAGACCTGGGCCGGCAGCGGCTGGGGTTTCATCCAGATACCGCGCATCGGCCAGGAGGTGATCGTCGACTTCATCGAAGGCGACCCGGATCTGCCGATCATCACCGGCCGCGTCTACAACGCCTCGCAGATGCCGCCCTACGGACTGCCGGGCAGCGCCACGCAATCCGGCTGGAAGTCCGACTCCTCGAAAGGCGGCGGTGGCTACAACGAGCTGATGTTCGAGGACAAGGCCGGCTCCGAACTGGTCAACTTCCAGGCGCAGAAGGACCACAATCTTCTGATCAAGAACGACCGCACCAAATTGGTGCAGCACGACCAGTCCGACCGCATCGACCACGACGCCAAGCACTCCGTCGGCCACAACCTCGACGAGGACGTCGGCAACAACAAAACGGTCAAGGTCGGCGTCGACCAGACCACGGATATCGGCAACAACGACACCGAGACGGTGGGGGTGAATCGCTCGCTGACGGTGGGCGCGGACGAGACGATCCACATCGTGGCGAACTCGACGGAAAACGTGGACATCAACCACACTCAGACCGTGGGAGCGGTTCAGACGATTACAGTGGGCGCTGCTCGCATTGATTCCGTCGGTGCCGCAGAGACCCGAACTGTCGGTGCTTTTCAGATGAACACGATCGGGGCGGCGCGGTCGATGACCGTTGGAGCGGGTCAGACCCACAAAATAGCCGCATCAGACACATGGCGCGTCGGCGCAAGCCAGGCTGTCAAGATTGGGGCAGATCAGAGCTTCGATGTGGGAGGAGCTCATGCGACCAAGATTGGCAAGGGACGTCAGGCAAGTGTAACCGCCGATGATTTGACGGATGTCGGGGGGGCCTACGCGTTGCAGGTCGGGAAGAGCGGCAGCATCACGATCAAGGAGAATGGCTCGATCGGCGTGGGCAAGAAGCTTGTTATCGATGCCGGGGACGAGATTACGATAAAATGTGGTGATGCCTCCATCATCATGAAAAAGGATGGAACGATCGGCATTAAGGGCAAGGACATCACTTTGACCGGAAGTGGCAAGATCACGGCGAAGGCCTCGTCTGATATTGTCATGAAAGGCTCGGAGATCAAGCAGAACTGAGGTTTGGATGGCGAAGACAATTCAGCGCGTAGACGGTGTAGTGATCGGCGTTTTCCTGGGCTTTGACGACGCTGGGCCTCTTGTCGTATTCCCAGGGAATCCAAGGGACACCGCTCTTTCGGCCCACACACTGGCTGATCTGACGCCTGAAATGATCGGGTCGGAAGTCGCGTTGCTGTTCCAGGAAGGCGATGTGACAAAGCCGCTCATCGTCGGACGGATCGTAAAGCCGCCGCGCAAATCGAAGACGCATCCGGCAATCCAAAAAAGCGATACTGTGACAATCGTCAGTGACGACCGGATCGTGCTGCGATGCGGCAAAGCAGTCATTATCATGGAGAAGGATGGCCGCATCACCATCCGCGGCACATATTTGACAAGCCATGCGAGTGCCACCAACCGTATTCGCGGCGGCTCGGTGAATCTGAACTGATGACGCCGCCGGTTCTTTACGAGATCGTCAGGCAGCACGCGGAAATGGCCGCGTTTCTGTGGACCGTCTACGACTACAATCTGCTCCATCCAGGTGAGAATCCGGACATGGATGACGAGCGCTTGGCGCGTGTCGTAGACCGGCTAGAGGCCCATCTGGACGGATTGTTTGTAGCTGGGGATGTCGGCAAAAAGATTGCCCAAGAGCGCTATGACGAATTTCCGGAGCGGGGAGAATTGTTCGTCGTTCGCATGTTGGCAAGCACGGTGCCGATCAAGGTCGCCGATCTTGATCTGGAAAAGGTGCGCCGCTACCTGACGGCGACCGCAAGATAATCGGACAACAGAACCGTATTGTTCCTATCCAGCGATGAAAGATTCTAATCGGGTATCTGACGGCCAAAGAAATAGCGTTGGCCCGTGACGAACCGGCTCAGGTCGACTTCGTCGAAAAACTCCTCCAGCGCCATTCCCGCAGCCACCGGATCGAGAAGGAAGTCTTTGTACATAGCAGTTAGGTCAAACCCCGTGGCTGCCTCAAGCATAGATCGGCCGATTACGACCTCTTCCACATCTCGCCGTTCGGAAACGAGTTCCAGGGTTCGGTGAGCGACCTTGTCGAAATCGAGAGGCGAGCCCTCGAATATCGCGCCTGTCGCGGGATTTGAAAGCGTTGAGGCCACCGCCGTATGCCGCGCGGTGACCATCGCGACATATCCTTCGTCGTCGTAGTGAAATGGCGCATCATACCACTCTGGCCAACCGTCCTCGCGGATCTCATCGGGGCCGTCCATGATCAGACCCCGCTCAGATTCGAGCAGGAAGGACAGATATGTAGGAATTGAAAACTCCTTCTCGCGATCAGTCTGCGCTTTCATGATGTTCAACGCCACGGGCACTGTCCAACTCAGGCCTGAACTCAACAGCGTCTCCGACACCCACTGTTGCACGAAGGTGTCTCGCAGGTGAAAGATTTCGGGAGCGAACGATTCGACCAGCTGCCGAAGGATTTTGCCGGAACCGGCTCGCGACAGCAGTAAGGATGCGGCGCCCCAGACGATGCCATAGTCGTAGCGCTTGATAAGAGGGATCAGCGAAGAGCATTCATCGAATCGACCCTCCCGACAGGCCATCAGCACGTCTTCACAGACGGTCATCGGATTGTCCCTTGCAGTTGCAGGGATGGCGCTGCCTGTCATGCGCCAATGGTCGCGTGGGAAATGGAAAGCTGCACCACGTTCAAGGAGTGGGTGCTGCTGCTTCCAGTTTTGCGGTCTTGGGCTTACCAATCCTTCTCTCCGAAATCGTGAAGCTTCGTTTGAGCGGCGTCAACCTTCTGGCATTCTGGCGTAAGTGCGCTATTGGGGATCAGATTGCTCTGACTTGTCGGGCAGCCACCCGCTTGAAGCGGTGTTTTGTGGTTTACCGTCTCGCCCTTGGCCTTGATTGGGCTCCCGTCAGGCTTTGTATGGCTAGCGATGCTGGCCTGACGAACCGAGTCCTTAAAACCCAGAATGTTCTCGCGGTAGAAACTCTTTCGATTGGACTTTCCGGAGACCGATGGAGGAACCATGCTGTCGAGAGAATGCGGCATATTGAAATGAACGCCGCAGCCAGTGTCTGCCGGATCGTGAAGGTTGGGACAAGGCGGCTTCTGAGCGCGCGCATCGTCAATTGTCGCCTTTGCGTCCTGGGCGTCCTTGAGTTGCTTGTCGCAACCGTCCCTGACTTTCTGTAGGGAGGTCGGATCCAATGTGTACTTATCGCCTCTTTCTATGTCTCTAGCAATACTATCGATCTTTAACTGTCGATTTTTGACGATATTGTTGTAGAAGTCATCTTCCTTGATTGGCTGCAGCATGTCGCCATTGCCGTCGACTTGGTTTGCGTGCGCCGGCTGAGCGCCACAGCAGGGACATTTTGTTTCGGGCTTGGCGGGATTAACGAACGCGCCGTTTGAGATGAACCCGTTTGGGATGACGTTTGCCATGGGCGAACTATGATTGTTTGTTGCCATGTCGACGAAACGGCTGACCGGATTCTTCTCGAACTTTACGTTCCCGGACCAGGCGATGGCGTATGCCTTGCCGGTGTTGTTCGAACTGATGATGCCTTTCTTTGCAGCACGGCCCGCTTCAGTTCCCGTGGTATCTTCGTAGTACGACTTGTTTTTCTGCGAGACATTTTCACCGCGAATCTTAACCGTGCCCGTCCCTTTGTCGGTCTTCTTGTCGAAGCCAAAGGATGGATAGGGCACGGGAACGCCAGGCGGCGTGGCTGGATTCTCGGGTGGAGTGAAGCAGACGTCTGGAAAAGAAGCGATAATTTTGTTGGACTGCTTCTTGCAGACGATCTCTAGTCCATTGGCGTATACGGTCATCAGGCCGCCCTCGCGACAAGAACCGCCGCGCCGCATGCACCGGCGTCGTTGGACGCCTCAATCAACACGGGATTGCCGGCCGCATAGCCTTTCTGCGCGGCCACATAGGCCATTCCGAGCATGACAGGGACAACGGCAGAACCGATATTGCCAAGGCTCTCGGCGGGAGACCAAAAATCCTGAAAATCGTGCCTGCCACGCAGATGCCTCATCTGCGCCAATGCGCTTTGCTTGAACCAGTACTGCTCGCCGATTAGATCCGAGATCCGGTATCCTAGCTGGTTCATGCCTACTCTGCTCTGGGACAGCGCAGCGTCATATGCGGAGGCCATGCCGTCGCCTCTCAACGGCAGATCTTGCTTGTTGTAGATACTTGCCTGTTCTCTGGCGAGTCCAAGGCCCGTCAGCCGAAAGCCGCCATAACTTGGCGCGCCGCAAAGCACTGCTGCTGCGGCCTCGCCAGGGATAAATCCGTTTGGTTGTTCTGGGGTGAGCAGCCTCTTGTCCGCTAGATAATGCATCGTCGACTCTGCCGTCAGATAGCTGTCGACACCTGCGATCATCACGTATCTGAATTCTCCGGCGGCGATCATGCGGCCAGCGTGATCGAGGGCGACATGTCCCGATGGACGCCCGTGCGCCACGATCCGGGAGCGACCTACCGTCTCCACCTCGGTGTACTCGGAGATGCGATTGAGTAGTCGCACCATGTTGCGCACAGGTCGACCTGGCCGATCTTCTTCCGCCAGGCATAGTATTAACGCCGTTTGGCCCCGCGCTCCCGGGACCTGATCGAACGCTTCCACGATTGCCCCTGACACTAGATGCGCAAGCCGCTTCTCGCCGATCCAGTTCCGGGGCAGCGGTACTGGGGCGCCAACCAGTCTCTCGCCGTTGGGAACGACAAAACGCGTCTCTTGAAATCCATCGATCCCAGCGCGCATTGCTGCGCAACTCGACGGCGCATCGAGGCCGACGGCGGTAACCATGCCGACCGACAGGATATCCACCACCGCCATCATGCGTCTTCCGGCATTCTGCGTCTCCGCGCCTGGACACGGACATAACGCTTCTTGAAGCGGACGGCTTTGAGCATGCCCTTTGTCGGCGGTCCGATCCATACTTCGGAAAAATCCAGAAGCGTTCGGTGGATGCGCTGCGAGGCACGCCAGACCAGCGAGACCTTGCGAACCTCCGGGTCAAAAAGAATTGTGTCTGGTAGGAGCTGGCTCTCGAAGCTTTGCCGTCCATCCTTGAAAAAAGTGATGGGCAATCCTGTCGCCGGCAACCTGAAACTCACTCGTCCCTCGGGTGTCAAATTCACCAATTGCACCTCTTCGCCACCCCTTGGGTGATCGATCTGCTGGTCAGGCGGTGCCATCTGGAAGTAGCGCTCGTCGAAATCCGGCGGCAGGAACGGAAAGATGTTCTTCACCCAGTTGTCGTCGTAGGTGCCGCCATATTCGATCCGGCCAGGCCAGCCGCGTCCCATCGGGCCGAAGCTCATGGGGTTGTAGTCGCCGAACGGCGAGCGGATGTCTTCACCGACAGCTTGCGTATTCGGTAGCCGCAGGCCGGGAATGAGGCGCTGGTTCTTGGTCCGCGACCAGCCGGTTCCGACGGGATTGTATTTATAGCTGGCAGGGAGGTTGTCCTCCGGGTCCAGTCTGTCAACGCCCCCCCAGGCGACGTCATAGGAGATGGGCAGTTTCAGGAAGGGCTGCGGCGAAGTAGCAGTAAACACTGGCCCGATGGAGCGCCATTCGCGATGGCCGACGACCTCGAAGAGTTTTGACCAATTGCCAACCTTGATGCCGACCGGCACGCGCTCGGCTGGTCTGCCGTTTGGTGCGTATGCAAAGCCATTGGCGACGATATCACAACGCGGCTTGCGGAAGGCGAAATCGGTTTCCCATAACGTGGCCGAATAACCAGCCACGCCGGTGTGCGTGTCGGCCATGACCAGCGGAATCTGTTCCGCCGATTTTTGCACCAGTCCGCCAAGCGTCGTGGGAAAGTCGAACGTGCCTTTCACCACCACCACGATCCACTCATGCCCGGCCTTGTCCATGCCCATGGTGAACTGATGCGGATACCCCATCTGGTTCCAGATCTGCATCAGCTGGTCTCCCAGCTTGCCACAAAGATCTGCTCCAGCGTCGCTTGCGGCGACAGCGGATTAACATCGAAAATGTCCGAACGGGCAGTCCACATCACCATGTCGCTGATGATCTCTTCGCCCGGCTCGACCGGCGGCACCGGCAGCGCGCTTAAAGCGCCATCCAGTTCATCGGGCGTCAACTCGCCGTTCTGGGCGGCAAAGGCAGCCTCTTCAATCCCGGCAAACCACGCCTCGGCGTCGGCCAGCCGAACGGGTGCTTCAGGAAGCTGCGCGACGACGCTGAGAGGGAATTGCCTGCCGACCCTGTCGGCGCTCTGCAGAATAATGCCTGCCGATCCGCCGAACGAAGCCGGGCCGGTCATGAAGCGCAGCGCGGTGGTGCGCGGCCAGGTTTCCAGTCCGAACAGCGGCACGATGTGCTGCGCCAGCCAGCGGTCCCAGATGCGCACAAAATCCCCCGGCAGCCGCCGCGAGACGAAATCGCCGGTGGCGGGCATTTTGCCGTGAAAGCCGGGCAGGATCATATCTGCGGCGGACATGAGAATTTCTTGAACATTTGCAAATTATAGGGATTTTCGACGCTTGCCGCCTTGAGCTCGAAATCGGCGTACATGCCTTGCGTGCCCAGTCGCAGGCTGTAGACGTCGGACAGCGAGGTGCCGGTGAAGCGGCCGCTGCGCAGCAGCCTCAGCCACGCCCAGCTGCCGGTTTCGTTCAACATGACTTCGGGCGAGCCGTCGATCGGCTGGAAGGCGAGCGAGATGACGCCGGTGCCGTCCTTGCCGGGCCAGGTCATCGGCTGCGGCCGCGTCGCGTTGTTGTAATAGACGAGGTTCTGGCCATCGAGATTGAGCGTCACGCGCGTGACGTTGGGCGACAGGTCCGTCGGCTGCAGCGTAAAACTCATCACCGGGCCGGTACCGCCTGGAAACAGATCGTCGCGGATCCGCCTGGCCTGTTCGAACGCCGCCAGAGCCGCCGCGTCGAGGCCGAAATCGGCGCGCCATTTCCATGGCTGGCTGGCGGTGTCGACATAGCTGATCAAATGATCGTTGATGAAGGCGTCGATCATCCCGGCCGGCCCGAACAGGCGGGCGAAATCGCGGACATTGACGTCGACTGCGCTTTCGGGGCTGAACGGATAGCGGTCGTTCAGCGCCGCCTGGCAGAACGGCAGGATGTCGGCGCGCCAGATGGCGTTGAGTTCCGAGGTGACCGCCTTCTGTGTCAGGCCGCTGGTGTCGCCGGCGATGCCGCCGAGCCAGTCGTCGACCGGATCGGGCAGGATCTGGGCTTGCCTCGCGACTGCTCCCGTCAGTTCGGCCAGCCCACCCTGCTTCTTGATGGCGTCCTGCGGGTCGGGATTGGCCGTGACCGTCTGCAGCACGTTCGAAAGTGCGGTCAGCGCCACCACCGCGGCGTCGAGTGCCGGCGGCTGGCCGTCGACCTCGGCGATCGCCCCCTTGAGCGGCTTGAAATGTTCGGCCACCAGAGTGCCGGTAAGATCCACCTCGTTGGCGGAACCCGCGCGCGGCAGCAGTTTTGCACCTGTCTTCACGATCTTTCCAAGCTTCCCCAGCTTGCCGAGCAGTTTCGAGGTGCCCTTGGCTGCCGCCTTGTTGTCGGCCGGCGCTGCGTCATCGGACCGGGTCAGCTCGGTCTCCTGAACCACCGCCGTAAGCAGGCGCTTCAGCGCTGAGTCGGCGCTCGAAAGGTCCTTGAGATTCTCGCTGGCGACATTCAGGTCGGCCAACGGCGCGAGCCTGATATCGCGCAGGATGCTGTCCCATTGCGCGATGTAGTCTTCGTAATAGAGTTTCAGGATATCCTCAGACAGCGCCGAGACCGAGGTTTCGGAATTTTCCGAACAGCCTCCGGCAAACACCGCCCGATCGAGTGCGGCCTGGGCGGCGACATCCTCGACCCGTTCGAGAATGGCATCGTGGAAGCCAGCATAGGTGAACGCGCCCGAAATGCCGACGCGCAGCGTTTTGTCGGAACGCCGTGCAAAAACCTTGGCGCCGTTGGGACCGGCGAAATTCGCCGGAATCCATTCCTTGAGGCCGGCCACCGCCGGGTCGGCCAGCAACTGCCTGTAGGCACGCGCCGGCAGCGAAATCGTGCAAACCGTTTTCAGCGCCTCGGCGACCAACGCCTGATCCGCTGATATGTAGCTGTCGTCGACCGTCATGCGACGGATCGCGGCAAGCTGGTGCTCTTCCGCGTCGGCGGTCGGAAACGGCGCCGCCGGTGCGAATTCCGGCAAATCGTTGACCCACCAGGTCTCAACGTAGTCGGCGTCCATCTGCGACAGGCCGGTCATCATCCGATAGGTTTTTAGCGCCCCCAGCATGAAATCCGGATCGCGGATCTGCCGCCACATCGTCGCCTCGAGCAGGGCGACCATGTGCGGCTCGAGGACGTTGCGCAAAGCGTGCTCGTAAGTGTCGGCCTGCGCCCGCAGCAGCTCTGCCGACGCCGATGGCCCGAGCAGGTCCTGGGCACTGCTCGGCGGTGCGGTACGGGCATTTGCGACCTCGGCCATCGCATAGAGCGCGCTGTCGATGGCGGGCTGCTCCACCGATGCCGGGCTCGCGGCTGCCGCGGTCAATGGCGCCTGCAGCGCTTCGAACTGACCCGCCTGCGCTGCGATCGCGTTGCGGTTGTCATAGTAGGACCACGTGAACATCGCACCGGCCAACAGGGCTGCCGCGGCACAGGCTGCCGCGGCGCCACGCCAGATCCAGGCGCGGCGGCGCTGCGCCAGCGGATCGAACGTCCCCAGGCCGGCTTCCCTAAAAATGACCTCGGTCAGCAGGTTCTTCAGGAAAAAGCTGCGTTTTTCAACACGCGGCGCCGGCATCGCCCGCCGCGGCGGAAGACCGAAGGATGACGACAGCGCCGCGGTCAGCCGGTCGATGGGCGCCCCTTCCTGGGTCGCCGACGTCAGATAGAGGCCGCGCAGCCAGGCGGCTTCCTCGTAGCGGCTTTCGCCGAACATCGCCTCGACCAGCACCTGGATCGGCTCGGACAGGCTCGTGAGCTGGGCGGGAAACCTGAAAATCTCGGCGCGGGCGGCGAGTTTGTCCTCGTCCTCCAGGCGCGGCACCAGCCGCCGCTCGAGTTGCGTCGCAAGGGTGGCGATTTCCCGTTCTATGGTCTTTGCGTCGACACGCGCATCCAGCGCGAAGGTCGTGCCCCAGACCTGCTCGCGCGAGGCCGTCGACAGGCCGCCGAAGAAAGCCTCGAAACCCTTGATCAGATCGGCCTTGGTCAGCATCAGATAGACTGGAAGGCGGATTTCGAGACGGTCGTTGAGCTCTGCCAGGCGCCGACGGATCTTGCGGCCATGCGCCTTGATGGCTTCATCGCCCTCCGAAAGCACGTCGATCGACAGCGCGACGATCACGCCGTTGAGCGCCCGGCGGCCGCGATGCTTTTTCAACAGGTCGAGGAAGCCCAGCCATTCCGCCGCATCGACGTCCGGCTGGCTCTCCTGCTGCACGTAGCGGCCCGCCGTGTCGATCAGAACCGCGTGCTCGGAGAAGAACCAGTCGCAGTTGCGGGTGCCGCCAACGCCCTGCAGGTCGTCGGTGAGGTCGATCGGAAAGTTAAGGCCGGACTGGCGCAAGGCCGTGGTCTTGCCGGTGGCCGGCGGCCCGACGATCACGTACCACGGCATCTCGCGCAGGAACTTGCGTCCGCCCAGCTTGCGGCGCTTCAATTCGACCATCACCTCGGCGAACTTGGCGCCGACGGCGGCGACGTTCTCTTCGCCGGGGCTCAGCGGTTTTTCCACCACTGGCGCAGCGATTTCGGCGACGAACATGCGGTTGGCCCTGATCGCCCGGCGCTGCGCGACGATCAGCCAGATCAGCCAGAAGATGACCAGCAGCGCAATGATGACGATGCGGACATTTTCCGAGGCGAAGGGTTCGTATGCACCGACCCTGACGATCGGGCCGAACACCCAGATAACCAGGGAAAGCAGCGCGATGCCGATCAGCGTCCACAGCCAGCGCGATGTCAGAACCGCCCAGAGGAAGCGCAGGATGAACATCTCACAGCCTCTTTTCGACCAGCACCTCGACGCGGCGGTTCAAGGCCCGTCCCGCGCGGGTGCTGTCGTCGGCCACTGGATCGGTCGCTGCACGTCCTTCGAAGCGAATGCGGTCCTGCGGCACACCGTTCTGGACCAGCATCTCGGTAATGGTTGCTGCGCGCGCTTCCGACAGCCGCTGGTTGGTGGAAAGCGGATTGGACCGTTGCAAGGGAATACTGTCGGTATGGCCGACCACGGTGATGTTGCCGATCAGTTCCTGATTGGCGAGGATCACTTTGGCGATTGAACCGATCAGCGGTTCGAAGCCTTCCGTCAGTGTCGGCCGCGACGACTGGAACAGTTCGGGGTTGGAGGCCTGGATGATCAGTCTGGCCAGCGAAACGCTCTCGGTGCCGCTGAGCGCGGCCCTGAGATTGGCCGGCGCTCCGGCCTGAAACTCCGGCACCAGCGCGAAATCCACTGCCTCCGGCGGCGGCGCGTCGACCTGTGGCGATGTCCGGCTGATCTCGCCGCGGGCCGGCGGCGGCAAGGCACGAACCAGCGTCGAAAGCTCGACCGCCTGACTGCTCAGTCCCATCGACAGGCCGAGATAGATTGCCGTGGCGAGAACCGCCGCGCCGAGCCCCATCACCCAGATCGGCACGATGAAGCGCTGCGGCTCGTCGGATGCGATCACGCCTTTCCAGTTCGGCGACAGCGGCGCGCCGTCGGCATCGGCATCGCGCAGAAAGCGCGCCGCAGCAACGCGAACCGCATTGAGCGAGCGGTCGCCCGACCGGCCTGGCACACGATATTTGCCGCGGAAGCCGAGCGCCAGGCAATGATATTGCAGTTCGAGCAATTCGCGATCCCGGTTCGGGTGCCGCTCCAGTTCATCGAGACGCGTGAAGAACTGCGTGCCGGCATCGACATCGCCTCGCAGCATCACCACAAGCGGCTGGCGCGGCCATGCGCTGGCGCCGCCCCATGGCGTGTTCAGGGCCAGGTCATCGAGCAATGCCGCCACCACCCAGGCTGCCTGGTCGGCGCGCTCCAGAGAGGACCCCGCCGCCATTGCCGCGTCACGCGCCCGAACCAGCTCATCGAGCAACCGGGTGCGCAACGCTTCCGGGTTTTCCGGCGGCAGCGCGCTTTCAAGCTCGGGCGCGAACTCGAGCAGCGGCGCGAATGCATTGACCAGCGTGTTCGGATGCGTGCGCGACCGTTTGATTGGCACACCCGACAGGAGTGGCGTCATCGGTCGCGGCATCGGCGCGCCGGTCAGTCGTATGCGGGTGCGTTCGCGATCCTCCGACAGTCCGAAAGGATCATCCCGGCTCATCATATCACCTGTTTACCGAATAGCAGTCGACCTGCGGCTCGCTCGGCAGCACACCCGACACGCCGATGACGAAGCCGGGGGCATCGAGCAGCGAGGCCCAGTGCTCGCTTTTCTGATCCAGCTCAAGGCACAGCCGATCGCCATCGTAGGGGATTTCGCGCGGCTGGGAATGAAGCGGTTTCAGTGGAATGCCGGGCAGACGGGATTTCCACAGGCCCTCGAACTGATCGGCCGAACCGACGGTCGCCTGGTTGACGAAAATCTTGCGCAACGCATCTTCCGACAGCTCGGAGCCGACCCGGATGACGATCCGGCTGGCCACCAGCAGCTTCGGGTTGTCGATGCGGATTTTCCAGACATTGGTCGAATGCCGCATGACCGGCAGTGCGCGTGATTTAGGCTCGATGTAGCGCAGGCTCAGGATGAGCGAGCGCAAGGCGTCGGCCAGCGCCGAATAGGCGGGGCCGGGCGCCATGTGATCGTAGGCCGGCAACTCGCTCAGCCGTCGCGCGCTCGAGCCATAGGTCGCCATTGAACCGGCAAGACCGGCAAGCTCCAGGTAAAGCTCGGCCGGATGGAAAACATCCTGAGCCAGCATGTGCGCCAGCCGCGGACGCGCCGCATTGGCGAGATTGAGCATCAACAGGTCTTCGACGCTGCGCCCTGGCCCGCCCATGACCATTTTGCCATGCGCCTCGGCGATCTGGTCGAGGCCGGTGACAACTTCCAAAAGCAGCTGCCGGTACCAGGCCACCGCTCCGGTGACCAGTGTCGGCGGCAGGAACGCCTCGTCCAGCGAGACGCCGCCGTCGGCACGAACCCCTTTGATGTCGGCTATCGGCAGGGCGGTGTAGCCGCCAACCGATTTTCCCGGTGCAATCAGCAGCGCCTGCGGGCGGGCGATTTCGATTTCTTCAGGATCCGAACCACCCTGGACGGCGTCGCGCACCGAAACGATCCGCCCATGATAGCGTGCCCCTGTCGATGCGGCGTGCGCCGGATCGAAGCCGACACCGCCGGCAGGCTCGAGCGGCAGGGCGACCAGCACCGGTCCGGCGCCGGTATCGGCGGTGACCGGCAGCGGTCGTGGCGCGTCCATCAGGTCCGGGATGGAGAACGGGGTTCCATCTGGAAAGATGCCGCGTGCCGACAGGATCGAGACCTGGCCGGCATCGAGCATTGCCTGGTCCAGCGTCAGCTGCTGAAAGCCGAACGTATGCAGCTGCCCGGCCTGCAACGCGCCGCGCACGGTCGCCTCGAAAAAGCGATCCTGCTGCTGAAAATGCTGGGTCCGGAGAAACAGGCCCTCGGACCACAGCACCCTGTTTGCATCGCTCATGCCGCTACTTCCTGCATCGAGCACCCCTTGCCCTGGCCGCTAGGCGGAAATGCCGCCGCTGCCAAGTGTGACGTTGACGGTAACTGTTGATCCCGACGACACCGACTTGGTTGTACGCCAGGTCCGGCCGCCGGGCTCGCGAACGAGGGCAACGAAGCCTAGCGCAGCCGCGTCCGGCTCGACCGTGATGGTTTTGGATGCGGTCTTTCCAGGCCCGACGGAGATCTGGTCGGATCCGATGAGATCGCCTGCGAGCGCGGAGCCGGCATCCCCTTGCAGGGCGAAATAATCGGCCGAGTTGAATTTGCCGGTGCTGCGCAGTCGCATCACCAGGACCGTCACCGGCCGGTCGCCGCCGCCTGGTCCCGGGTTCATGCCGGCCGCGCCGGTCAGGTTGACGGTCACCGCGGATGGTTTCGGCGGACCGCTCTGGCAAGCAGCAAGCAGCCCGGTTGCGCCCAGGGCAACGATGAATTCGCGGCGATCGATCATTTTTTCACTCCTCCTCATATGCATCTCGAAAATCAGCGCCGATTTCGCCCAAAAAGCTCGATTCCGCACTCTGGGCGATGTCACGATGGCGTTTCTGGTAAAGCTCCCACAGTTTTGCGCGGCGCCCGCCCGAAAGCACGGTGCCGATCGCGGAACTCGATTTGAGCTCTTCCTCGATCGCTGCCGGGTCAAAACGGTCAATCATTCGCCGCAAGGCGGACTGCACGCCTCGCCAGGCGCGCACATGATGTTGCGCGAGATCGCGGACCGCGTCGGCGATTGCCGCTTCACCGCCTAGAAATCCGGGGCTGCGCTCGGCGATGAGGGTCACGATGGCGTCGTCGACCGTCGGCAGAAATTTTAGCGGATTGACTTCAGAGGCCCCAACCACCGTCTGGGCGACACGAGCGTTTCCCTTTTCCTCGGCCCGCTTGCGCAGCAACTGCATCAGGCCTTCCATCATCAGCCGATACTCGCGACCGAATTTTTCCATTTCCGCGACGCTGTCGCGTCCGGGAAATTCGGCTTCTTCGATGCCCATGCCGCGCAAGAACGCGCTGCGAAGCGCCATGTTCGCCGGTTGCGCCGCTGCCGGGGAGGGGGCGGGCCTGGGCGCAGCGCGTGGCGGGGAAGGGCTAGCTGCCGCGTGGCGGCTAGCTGCCGCGGGGCCAGGCAAATCCCAGGGATTGGCCGGCTGCGGCTCTGGGGCGCTATGTTTGCGATGACCGGCCGTGCCGGCGCCGTTTCTCAAATCGGGCGACGCGGCCGGCCCGAAACCGAAACCGTCATCGAATTCGGAGGACTTTCTTGAAACGGGCTGGTTTGAAACGGGCTGGCCTGGAACGGGCTCGCTTGCACCGAAAGGCACCGGATCGAAGCTGAATGGGTCTGCGGCGTCCGGCGCACCACGCGGTTCGGAATAGCCGGCGCCCATAGGGGCCCGCGGGGGTAACCGGGGGGGGGGGGAACGGGGGGGGGAGGGCGGGGGACAGGGGGGGGTTGGGCGCGCGCAAGCGCCAGGGAAGGGGTTGGGGCAACGGGTGGGGAGATA